>CAMYMO010000058.1 GCA_947259425.1 uncultured Ectothiorhodospiraceae bacterium
CTTGCACACAACTTATACCGGGCCGAACAGGTCCGCGCAATGGATCAATATGCAATTGATCACCTGGCCCTATCTGGCACTGTATTAATGGAACGCGCTGGGGCGGCGGCCTTTGAGTTATTACAAATGCGTTGGCCAGAGGCCAAATCTATCGTGATTGTTTGTGGTACCGGGAATAATGGTGGTGATGGTTATGTGCTGGCTCGGTTAGCGAAAGAGAAGGGACTCAACGTGCAATGTATGCAGGTGGGTGATAAAGCTAATTTAAAAGGGGACGCCTTGGCGGCAGCACAAAGATTGGATCTGGAGTCCATTCCATTTGATGTTGAGGCCTGTAAATCTGCCGATTTGTTGATCGATGCCTTATTGGGAACAGGCCTGGATGGCAATGTGACTGGGGAACGGTTTGATGCGATCATGGCGATGAACGAGAGTGGTACTCCCATTCTATCGTTGGATGTGCCATCAGGCTTAAATGCAGACAATGGCCAGGTACAGGGAATTGCGATCAAAGCCGCGGCGACCATCACCTTTATCGGTAATAAACAAGGTCTGTTTGTCGGCGATGGTTGGGATTACAGTGGTGAACGAATTTTTAATCCGTTGAGTGTGCCATTGTCGCTCTACGATGAAACTCAATGCGATGTTGAATTGATCAACTATCGAAAATTGAAATCAATTCTAAAACCCCGCGCAGCCAACTCACACAAGGGTGACTATGGTCATGTGCTGGTGGTGGGCGGTGAGGCAGGATATACCGGTGCGGTACGAATGGCCGGTGAGGCAGCGGCTAGAGTGGGGGCCGGCCTGGTGAGTATTGCGACTCGCCCGCAACATGCCCATTACCTAAACAGTTCACGGCCGGAGCTGATGGTGCATGGCGTGGAAGACGAGAAGGCCTTCCAGATGCTCGCCGAAAAGGCCAATGTCATTGCGATAGGTCCAGGTTTAGGACAAACCGATTGGGCCAAGCAACTGCTGAAGTTCGCGATTGAATCGGGCCTGCCGTTAGTGATGGATGCGGATGCGTTGAATCTACTTTCAGCAGACCCGCAAAAAAATGACAACTGGATATTAACCCCACATGCGGGTGAAGCGGCTCGATTGCTGGGTCAATCTGTTCATGAAGTGCAAAGCGATCGATTTGCCGCGGTGAAGGCGTTGCACGAAGAGTTCGCGGGGACCATTGTCTTAAAAGGGACAGGTACCCTGGTCCGCTCAACGGAGATGCCGATTTTCTTATGTATAGACGGTAATCCCGGCATGTCGAGTGGTGGCATGGGCGATGTGTTGACCGGCATCATTGCGGGTTTAATCGCGCAAGGTATTGATAAACAAGATGCGGCCTCATTGGGGGTTTGTTTGCACGCTGCGGCGGGTGATCAGGCGGCAAAAGCAACCGGTCAACGTGGCTTGCTGGCGACAGATTTAATGGGTTCGGTGCGACGCCTCGCGAACCCCTAATTGATGACAGAACAAGCATTCAATTTAACGTTTGAACTGGCTGATGAAGCGCAAAGTCTGCAGCTCGCACAATGTTTTGCCTTGCAACGTCCTATCAGTCAAACCAACCATACGTCCCTGGTGGTGTTTTTGAAAGGGGATTTAGGCGCAGGTAAGACGACCTTCTCACGCGGATTTATCCAGGCCTTAGGGCACACTGGTAAGGTTAAAAGCCCGACTTACACACTGATTGAACCCTACCAGCTCGAAAATCTGACCATCACTCATATGGACCTATACCGACTGTCCGATCCGGAAGAGCTTGATTATCTTGGGGTGGATGAATTGGTCCAGCACTCGGATATCTGTCTTATCGAATGGCCAGAGCGGGGGGCAAATATGCTTCCTGTGCCCACGATAACGATCTCGATTAAACATCGCGCTAGCGGACGCGAGTTACATGCCCAATCCCACTGCGAGATTGGTCAACGCTGGTTACAGGCCGTTCAATCCCACTTTTCGAGTTAAGCCCTCACATTCCCGGTGATCTATTAAGATCAAAGATTAAGATCAAACCCTATCTAACTAAAAAATATAGAGATTTTGACTTGAAAAATCCCAAAAATCAGGCACAATAAATATGGAGTAGGTAAAAAGGGGTGTGGTCATGCGTTTATTTTTGCGCACGAGCCTGATTTTGATTTTATTCAGTGTGATGGGCCTGGCTCAGGCCGTCACGGTCGAAGGTGTGCGCATGTGGCCGGCACCGGATCATACTCGCCTGGTCTTTGACCTGAACTCACCGGTTCAACACTCCCTGTTTGTGCTCAAATCACCAGACCGTCTGGTTATTGACCTCAAATATAGCCATTTCAATGGCCAATTACCTTCACTGGCAAACGATGCCTTTATAAAACATATTCGTTATGCCAAACGGGGTCAGAATGACCTGCGCGTTGTGCTTGACCTAAAGCGTAAGATCAAACCGAAGAGTTTTGTGCTCAAGCCGCATCGTGAATATGGTCATCGGCTTGTTGTTGATTTAATCGATTCGACCCAAACTAAACCCCGCAAACCCATTCGACGTGATACGGATATTCAAGGGAAACCAAGAGATGTCATTATTGCGATTGATGCCGGGCATGGTGGCGACGATCCGGGTGCGATTGGGCGTCGTGGTACCAAAGAAAAAGACGTGGTGCTGGCGATTGCCAAAAAACTTAAAGTCATGATCAACAAACAACCGGGTATGAAAGCCAAAATGATTCGTACCGGTGACTATTATGTTTCATTGAAAAAGCGGGTTACTAAGGCACGCGAGGCTCAGGCCGATTTATTTATTTCAATTCATGCGGATGCCTTTAAAGATCGACGTGCGCATGGGTCGTCGGTATTTGTCTTATCTGAAAATGGCGCCAGTTCGGAAGTGGCCAGATTTCTTGCCGAGTCGGAAAACAGTTCGGATATGATCGGTGGTGTTACCCTGGGGAATAAGGATGACTTACTCAAACATGTGTTGGTGGATATGTTAAAGGATTCAACCATGGAAGAGAGTCATGATGTTGCCAAACATATGATCAAGGGACTAAAAGGCGTCAATCGTTTACATAAGCGACATGTTGAACAAGCGGGCTTCCGCGTCTTGAAAGCACCTGATATTCCATCAGTTTTAATCGAGACCGCATTTATCTCCAATTCAAAAGAAGAGCGCAATTTACGCAGCAGTAAACATCAGAAAAAACTGGCCAGGGCAATTTTTAAGGGCACACTCAATTACTTTAAAAACAATCCACCGCCGGGTACTTTGATTGCGTTGAAAGATCGTAAACACCGAATTGCCTCAGGCGATACCATGAGTGGCATTGCCGAGCGTTACCAGGTCAGCATGGCCGATATCCGTCGTGCCAATGGGCTGAAAAGCAATAAACTCAAGATTGGCAAGACCTTACGTATTCCAAGTTACATGACTAACGATTCATAACAGTCGAAGTTAAACCGGTCAGTCATCTTTGTTGCTGATGCGTTTAGCAACGCTTGTTGTCATTCCAGGCAATGTGAAACATCTAGTTTTTTCGGTCATTCTGAGCGAAGTGAAGAATCTTGTTTTCCAGAGATCGTATCCTATTGGTCATATCTTTTGTTTTACGCCATATGCTTTTGCACGGCTATGTGCTTTATGTGGTAAGTCCGAACCAGGGTAACATTTAGTTTCACACCGTTGCCGTCGGGATCAAAAACAATGGAAATATCTTATTGCCATCTCCCATTTGAAATTGTTTTTCCATTAAACTAACCCTCATGTCTGCCGTACAACATTGTCCAACTATAAAGCTGTTACCTCGCCAATTAGCCGACCAGATTGCGGCTGGCGAGGTGATTGAGCGCCCGGCATCCGTTGTTAAAGAATTGCTTGAAAACGCCCTGGATGCCGGTGCGACGCGGATTGATATAGAGCTAGGGCATGGTGGTATGAGTGCCATTATGGTGACGGATAATGGTGTTGGTATTAGCGCCGATGAGCTATCGCTTGCCATTGCTCGACATGCGACGAGTAAAATTGAATCAGTCGATGACTTACTTACCCTGCACAGTCTAGGTTTTCGTGGTGAGGCCCTCGCCAGCATGTGTTCGGTGAGTGAATGGACAATCATCTCTCGTCAGCCTGCATCTGAACAGGCGGCTAAATTATCATACCAGCTTCCTGAGCAAGTACTTGAAGTAAACCATGCCCTGGGTACCCGTGTTTCAATCAATAACCTGTTTCATAATACCCCGGCGCGACGCAAATTTTTACGTGCAGAACGAACCGAATATCGCCATTGCGATGAAGTGATAAAAAGGATGGCATTAGCACGTTTTGATGTAGGTTTTTATCTAAAGCATAATGGCAAGCAAACATTACGTTTACCCGCAGTAAGCGATGACATTGGTCGTTCACGTCGTGTTGCCCAGGTATGTGGTCAAAACTTTATTAACCAATCGTTAACCATCGATTATCCACATAATAATATGCGCTTGTGGGGGTGGATTAGTCAGGCCGATTTTTCTCGTCAGACAACGGATCTTCAATATTTTTATATTAATGGTCGTATCATTCGTGATCGAGTGATCAATCATGCGATACGTTTTGCTTATCAGCGTGTTTTACCTCCAGGTCGTCATGCAGTTTATGTTTTACAGCTTGAGATCGACCCAGTTTCTGTCGATGTGAATGTGCATCCGACAAAACATGAAGTTCGTTTTGCCGAATCACGCTTAATCCATGACTTTATCTCACGAAGTTTACGCGATGCATTAGGCAGTGGTGACGCCGTTGATGTTAACGCGATGAATGCCTCTTATCTAAATCAAGTTACCCCGGCAATGAATGAGTTAAATCAAGTTGCACAAATGCCTGCACACTATCTTGTTAGCGAGTCCAGGTTTGGCAATGTCCTTTCTATTGTGCATAACCGATTTGCGTTAAGCCAACAGCAAGATACTTTATATTTAATCGATTTGGTTAAGGCTTCTGCCTTGTTGGTGAGCTCACATTGGATAAGATCGTATAAAGACCAACAAGTAAAATCCCAACCATTATTAATTCCGTTGCGTTTAACGTTAACGGAACCACAAAAAATAAATTTAAAGCAGTCTGAATTATTGCTGATAGATTTAGGCATACAGTTAACAAAGACTGAAAGCAGCGATTATCTGCTCCGTTACATTCCTAACCTGTGTCGAGATTATAACAGCGATGAGTTGGCTATTAATTTATTAAGCACCCCCCTGCAGGACGATAATATAAAAGATCAAATTTTAACTGTCTTAATGGAGACCGCACTTGATCTATCAAAATTAAACTTAGCAGAACTGCTAAACACCCTGTCTGCGAATAATGGTTTTACCGCCTCGCATGAATTTGCAGATTGTTGGCGAGCGTTAACTGAATCATCGCTACACGAATGGTTTAAGCGGTTACCTTAGGCAGATGCATCGTTAAATGAAGCCATCCAGTTATCCGCCGATTGTTTGCATTATGGGGCCCACCGCCTCAGGCAAAACCGATCTTGCGATTAGCTTATCTGAAAAGTTTCCAATGGAAATAATTAGCGTTGACTCAGCGATGGTTTACAAAGGCATGGACATCGGCACCGCCAAACCCGATGCTAAAACGCTGGCCCGAGCACCTCATCGACTGGTTGATTTTCTTGATCCGGCTGAGCCGTATTCCGCAGCGCAATTTTGCACCGATGCGTTAGATGAAATGCAGCAAATTACCGAGCAGGGTCGTATCCCTTTATTAGTGGGGGGCACGATGTTGTATTTCAAAGCCTTATTGTATGGTATATCCGACATGCCATCGGCGGATGAGGGGATCCGAGCGAAACTCGTTGCCGAGACAGAAGCCCTCGGTTTACCGGCGATGCATAAAAAATTAGCCGACGTTGACCCTGAATCAGCTGCTCGCATTCATCCTAATGATCCACAGCGAATTCAACGCGCCCTGGAAGTCTATGAATTAACGGGAATATCATTGACCGAGTGGCAGGCGAAACCGGCCGATCCCCTTCCATATGAACCTATTCAGATTGCACTGGTCCCAACGGATAGAAGTTGGTTACATCAGAGAATTGAACAACGTTTCCGGCTAATGTTAGAACAGGGTCTGGTGGATGAAGTGAAGGCACTGTTTCAGCGTGATGATTTGGACGAAAATAAGCCTTCAATTCGGGCCGTCGGTTACCGGCAGGTCTGGCAGTTTCTGCAGGGCCAGCTCAGCTATGATGAGATGCAGGAACGCGGCATTATTGCCACTCGTCAATTAGCTAAACGCCAGTTGACCTGGTTAAGATCGATGCCGGATTTAAATAGTTTTGATTGTCTAAACAAAGACTTAGAGGAAGGGGTGTTGAATTTATTAAAGCATGCCCACATAACGGATTAACAGGATATATGCTAGACTGTTTCCAGGCATGATTATTAGAATTAAACTTGATCAGATTATTTGGGTCAGGTGATTTGAACCGAATTATTTGAAAGACATTCTTGATATTATTGGGTTTATTATTAGTACGACAAAAAACCGGTCGTACAGATAATTATTATAAATAAAAACGGAGAAAGACAATGAGTAAAGGGCAAGCTTTACAAGATCCATTTTTGAACGCTTTACGCAAGGAACGCATCCCTGTTGCAATTTATTTGGTCAATGGAATTAAACTCCAGGGCCAGGTCGATTCATTTGACCAGTTTGTTGTTTTATTGCGCAATAGTGTGAGTCAAATGGTGTATAAACATGCCATTTCTACCATTGTACCGGCGCGCAATATCAAATTGCCGATGTTTGATGAAACACAGGCCACTCCGAATAGCTAAAGACACGAATTTGCTCATCCCAAGCAGGAGGCGTTTCCTTGTTTGAACGTCCCACTGGGGGGGAGCGAGCGGTATTGGTCCACCTGGATATCAACCAGTTGTCAGATCCTGTGATCCTTGAAGAGTTTAAGGAATTGGTGACCGCTGCGGGCGCCGAAATCGCTGCAGTAGTGACGGGAACTCGTCGCGCACCCGATGCAAAATATTTTGCCGGTTCTGGCAAAGTCGATGAAATCCTGAGTTTAGTCCGACGTGAAGAGGCCGAGTTGGTCATCTTTAATCACACATTATCACCTATTCAGGAACGGAACCTCGAAAAGGCATTGTCTTGTCGCGTATTAGATCGAACCGGTTTAATCCTGGATATCTTCGCACAACGTGCCCGCAGTCATGAGGGTAAATTACAGGTCGAACTGGCACAATTACGCCACCTGTCCACCCGATTAGTTCGTGGCTGGACTCACCTTGAAAGACAAAAAGGTGGTATTGGCTTACGAGGTCCGGGTGAAACGCAGCTAGAAACGGATCGACGTCTGTTAAATGATCGAATCAAGCAATTGAAAAGTAAGTTAAGCAAGGTTGAACGACAACGCGAGCAAGGCCGTCGAGGTCGGCAACGAGCATCATTACCCACGGTATCACTGGTGGGATACACCAATGCAGGTAAATCGACGTTATTTAACGCGATAACCAAGGCTGATGTTTTTGTCGCCGATCAACTGTTTGCCACCCTGGATCCGACTTTACGCCGGATTGAGCTTGAAGAAAAACAGGCGGCGATACTGGCGGATACGGTCGGTTTTATTCGTGATTTACCACATGATCTAGTCGCGGCGTTTCGTTCGACATTACAGGAAACTCGAGAGGCCGATCTGTTACTTCACGTTATCGATGCGCATGACCCGCAGCGTAAAGAGCATATTGCCGAGGTGAATGCGGTGCTGGAAGAGATCGATGCCGCAGATAGACCGCAGTTAATTATTCACAATAAAATAGACCTGATTGACCAGGTTGAACCCCATATTGACAGAGATGATCAGGGTAAACCGATTCGGGTCTGGTTGTCAGCCAAACTGGGCAAGGGACTGGATGAACTTCGCCAGGCCATGACCGAATTATTGCAAGAAGCCAGTATTCAGCAATCACTGGTATTAGCACCTGCCCAGGGTAAACTGCATGCAAAACTGCATGAATTGGGTACGGTGTTGTTTGAGGAAACCGATAATCTGGGACATTGGCTAATGAATGTCCGCATGCCGGTCCGTACCTGGCGTGGTTTAGAGAAGCATTATCAACTAAAGCAGTATATTTCTGACGAATCAAACTCGGATGAGCTTGCTCTCAGAGGCAAGGCTCCCTAAAATTCTCTCTTTGAATAACATAGATAATACCGCAACGGCTAATGGCCTTTAGGAGCATCAAATGGCGTGGAATGAACCCGGAAACTCTGGGGATAAAGATAAAGACAAAGACCCCTGGGGTAAACAACGTGGCGATGATGGTCCCCCGGACCTTGAAGATATCGTAAAAAACCTGCAAAACAAGGTGACCAGTATTTTTGGTGGTGGACGCCGTGGTGGTGGTGGAGGCCGTAGCAACTCCGGCGGCGGTATGAGTCCAACCGCTTTTGCCCTGATCTTTGTTGTGTTAATTGTAGTGTGGTTTATATCCGGTATCTATATCGTAACGGATGGCACCAAGGGCGTCGTCTTGCAGTTTGGTGAGTTTGCCAAGACAACCGATCCAGGTCCACAGTGGTATCCACGCTTTATCCAGAGTGTCGACATTGTTGAAACCGACAAGAGTCGAAGTGTTCGCGTTGGGGTGAATAAAGATGAAGCCTTGATGCTGACCAGTGATGAAAATATTGTCGATGTTCGGTTTGAGGTGCAATACAAGGTCAAGAGCGCGGAAGACTTTTTATTCCAGGTGGCCACCCCCGAGGTGACGATTAAAACGGCGACCGAAAGTGCCTTACGCGAAATCGTGGGTAAAAAGAGAATGACAAGCGTGTTGGAACGTGACGATGTCGCGCAAAAGACCGGTGAACTGTTACAGGAAATTCTGGATCGTTATAAAACCGGGTTGTTAGTTGAAAACGTCAACCTGGATTATTCAGATGCGCCGGAAGAAGTAAAACCCGCCTTTAACGATGTGAACAGTGCCGAGCAGGATCGAGATCGTTTCATTGAAGAGGCGCGAAAATATCAAAACCAGATTGTGCCCATTGCCCGTGGTCAGGCCGCACGTATCATTCAGGAAGCTGAGGCCTATCAAGCTGAGAAGATAGCCAAAGCGAGTGGTGATGCCGAGCGATTTAATCAGTTATTGGTTGAATACACAAAGGCACCCAAAGTAACCCGTGAACGGTTGTATCTTGAAGCGATGGAAGAAGTATTAGGTAATAACAATAAAGTCATGATTGATGTTAAGAAAGGCAATAACTTGTTGTACCTGCCAATTGATCAACTCAATAAACAAAGACGAATCGAGCTTGATGAGATGAATAGTCAGTCCGAGAGTTCAGGTGCAAATACGTCCTCGTCCAGTAGCGTTAGCTCGCGGGACCGTTCACGTCTCAAGTCACGTTCAAGGGAGGTGCGCTAATGAGTCCTCGTCAAATTTTTATTGTGGTAGCCCTGTTTGTCATCGGCCTGTTGGTATATGCATCCTTTTTCACAGTAACCGAACGTGAATTGGCAATTAAGTTTCGCCTGGGTCAAATCGTAAAGGCGGACTATAAGCCCGGTCTGTATTTCCAGATTCCGTTAGTGAATAACGTTATAAAATATGAAAGTCGTATTCTGATGTTAGATGCAAGACCGACTGAATATCTCACTAACGAAAAGAAAAAACTGGTCGTCGATTTTTATGCGAAATGGCGCATTAATGATGTCAGTGAATTCTATCGTACGATGTCACGTGGCAATATAAATACCGCGAGACAACGTATCTTTAATATCATTAATAACGGCCTGAAAAGTCAGTTTAGTCAATACAGCCTGACCGAACTTGTGTCGGGTGAAAAATCTCAACGTGGCCAGGCTTTTACAACCAGTGAAGCAAACACGGTCAGTACGGATAAAAGGGCTGACAGTGATGCCGATGCCAAGTTTAGAACGCAGTGCATGCAGCGCCAGATTGATGAGGCAAAAGCGGCCGGCGTACCTTCTACCGATATCGATATTCGTGCTTTAGTCATGTGTATTATTACCGCACAGGCCAATGATGAAGTTGAAAAATATGGTATTTCGGTCGTTGATATACGCATCAAACGCATAGATCTTACCAAGAAGATTGAAAGTGATGTGTTTGCCCGTATGCGTTCTGAGCGTGAGCAATTTGCGGCAGAGATTCGTTCCAGCGGTAAAGAAGAGGCGGAAAAAATGCGCGCGAATGCCGACAAGCAAAGGACCATTGTGCTGGCGAATGCGTATAAAACCGCACAGAAGACTCGTGGTGCTGGTGATGCCAAGGCGGCCGAAACGTATGCCAATGCTTATAATAAAGATAAGGAATTTTATTCTTTCTACAGAAGTTTAGATGCCTATAGAAATTCTTTCGATGGCAACGGCGATATTCTGGTGTTAGAGCCAAATTCAGATTTCTTTAACTATTTTAAGCAAACCCGACCAAAACCCTAAACTACTAAACTTCAAAAGACCGGGTCGTTTTGTATTCTTGATGAATACCCAGCGGCCCGGGTTTTTTTTGAGTGAGAGATGATGGATATCGTATTTATCGCACTTGGCCTGTTCATGGTTTTTGAAGGCATTATGCCGACCCTGGCCCCGGGTGCCTATCGCAAAATGTTGGCGATGGTAAGTCAACAGCAGGAAGGTTCGCTTCGAAAAGTGGGATTGGTTATGATTGGCATTGGAACCCTAATTATCTTTATAGCAAAGTCATAATAAAATGAGTAACGAAACCTGGTTATTACCGGAAGGCATTGAAGAAGTCTTACCACCACGGGCCGCTTTTTTAGAAGCGAAACGTCGTGCAATCCTGGATCTTTATCACAGCTGGGGTTATGAACTCGTCATCCCGCCACTGATTGAATATCTTGAGTCGTTATTGACGGGTACTGGTGATGACCTGGATCTACAGACATTCAAACTAACCGATCAGCTTAACGGTCGGATGATGGGGGTGCGTGCGGATATGACTCCGCAGGTGGCCCGAATCGATGCCCACCAATTACGTCGCACAACACCAACCCGACTTTGTTATATGGGTACGGTATTACATACCCGACCTCAAGGCTTTGATGCATCGCGCGCGCCGTTACAGATTGGTCTGGAATTATATGGGCATTCTGGCGTTGAGAGTGACGTTGAGGTCTTTCAACTTATGGTTGAAACCCTGCAGACATGCGGTGTAGATGATGTGTATTTTGATCTGGGACATGTCGGTATTTATCGCGGACTTGTTAAGCAGGCGGGTTTAGACGCTCATCAAGAGGCCGCGCTATTTGATGCCTTGCAACGCAAAGCAAAACCTGAAATTCAAGATATGCTATCAATGCTTAAAATCGATGCAGCGGTGCACGATATGCTGTTGGCGCTGGCGGATTTAAACGGCGGTGACGAGGTGTTGATCAAAATGGACAAGGTTCTGGCCAAGGCGAATACTGAGGTTAAAAAGGCAATATCAGAATTAAAAGATATGGTCGCTGCGATTGCGCGCTGTATCCCGAATTTGAGTTTGCATTATGATTTGGCTGAATTGCGTGGCTACCATTATCACACGGGTGTCGTATTTGCCGCCTTTGCCAGTGGTAAAGGCTCGGCGATAGCCCAGGGCGGGCGATATGATGGCATTGGAGAAGTCTTTGGTAATACGCGTCCCGCCACCGGCTTTAGCACTGATTTAAAAACTCTATTGGCATTTAACCAGGAACAAGTGGTACAACAGGCGGGAATTTTTGCACCAGCGGTTGATGATGAACCGTTACGGCAGGCCGTCGCTAAATCAAGGGCGGCGGGTGAGCGGGTTATCGTTGAACTGCCCGGACAGAGCGGTGATGGCCAAGACCTGGACTGTGATCGCCAATTTATAAAAGAAAAAGATCAATGGGTCATTAAACCAATTTAAGATAGTTAATTTAAGCAATATATTAATAAGTAAGGTAAAGAATATGGGTAAGAATGTAATTGTGATCGGGACGCAGTGGGGCGACGAGGGTAAAGGTAAAGTCGTAGACCTGTTAACTGAGCGTGCTGATGGGGTAGTGCGTTTTCAGGGCGGTCACAATGCCGGTCATACTTTGGTGATCGACGGTAAAAAAACAGTATTGCATTTAATCCCATCGGGAATTTTGCGTGATAACGTAACCTGCATGATAGGTAATGGTGTTGTTTTAGCACCGGATGCTTTGATGACGGAATTAGCTATGCTCGCTGAAAACGACGTCAATGTCGATGGACGTTTGTTTATTTCTGAGGCCTGTACTTTAATTTTGCCTTATCACATCGCCTTGGATCAGGCTCGTGAACATGCGCGCGGTAAAAAAGCCATTGGTACAACAGGTCGCGGTATCGGACCTGCCTACGAAGATAAAATTTCTCGTCGAGGTTTAAAAGTGGGCGACATGCTGCATCGTGAACGTTTTGCTGCACGTCTAGGAGAAGTATTGGATTATCATAATTTTGCCTTAAAAAATTATTTCAAAACTGATACCGTCGATTTTCAAAAGGTGCTTGATGAAGGTCTGGAAATGGCTGAAAAGATTCGCCCGATGGTTGCAGATGTGACGGGTATGTTGCATCAGATGCGTAGTGATGGAAAACAGATCATGTTTGAAGGTGCTCAAGGTACCTTACTGGATATTGATCATGGTACCTATCCCTACGTGACTTCATCCAATCCGACTGCAGGGGGTGCCTGTACTGGGACGGGGGTTGGTCCGCGTGACATTGACTATATATTAGGGATTACCAAGGCTTATACAACGCGTGTTGGCGCAGGGCCATTTCCAACCGAGTTATATGATGGCGTAGATTTAAATGATCCGGTCGGTGCACATTTGGCAAAAGAAGGTCATGAATTTGGTGCAACCACTGGACGGGCCCGTCGTTGTGGTTGGCTTGATGCGGTTTGTTTACGTCGTTCTGCGCAAATTAACTCATTATCGGGAATTTGTCTGACCAAAATGGATGTTTTAGACGGAATCGAAACTTTGCGCATTGCGGTCGGTTATGAAATCGATGGTGGCGAGTTGGATACCCCGCCCATTGGCGCAGATGCCTATGAACAATGTGTTCCTAAATATATTGAGATGCCGGGCTGGACGGAAAGCACAGTTGGTATCCAAAGTTATGAAGACTTACCGAGCAATGCCAAGGCTTATATCAAAAAAATTGAAGAGGTCGTGGGGGTCCCGGTTGATATTATCTCAACCGGCCCTGATCGTGTTGAAACCATCGTATTATGTGATCCCTTTAAATAATGGTTAAGTCAGACCATAATTTAATCATTATGGTCTGGCAATCGGTTATCCCGGATAAAAATTTCTCAAGCCTTTCCCTGTAATGCCGCTATTAAATAGTATCTTTAACTTAATTATTTCTTAAAGAATAATAATTAGATTTATTGTGGGGCATCTATGCAAAACGTTTTTGTTGGTCGTCAGCCAATATTTGATCGCGATCTAAACGTATTCGCCTATGAATTATTGTATCGCTCGGCAGAAAAATCGACATCTTCAAGTGGGATGGTCAGTGGTGATGATGCGACTACAACGACGATCATAAACACCTTTGTTGAAATAGGCTTAGATAAGTTAGTTCGTGGAAAAATGGCGGCGATTAACTTAACGGAAAAATTTTTACTGGAAGACAACCAACTACCGTTTACCCCGAAACAAGTTATCCTGGAAATTCTTGAAGATGTACCCGTCACTCCGGCATTAATTGAATCGGTCGCAAAATTAGTGGAACAAGGCTATGTCATCGCTTTGGATGATTACCTTTACAATCCATCACATAAACCTTTGCTGGAGTTAGCCTCGATTGTAAAAATCGATTTAATGGCGTTAACTGATGAGCAGTTAATACAACATGTCAAAGTACTTAAGCAATATGATGTCAAACTAATAGCTGAGAAAATTGAAACGCCGGAAGAGTTTATCCATTGTCGGGATTTAGGCTTTGATTATTTCCAGGGGTATTTCTTAAGTCGACCGCAGATCGTTTCAGCGAAAAGCGTGCCGACCAATCGACTGACGGTTTTAAATTTATTATCGGTTTTACATAACCCGGATTCAGACACTGATGATTTGACTGAGGCGATCAATACCGATGTTACCACCAGCTATAAGTTATTAAAGTTAATTAATTCAGCCGCTTTTAATCTTAATCGTAATATTGAATCAATCCAACAGGGCGTGTTGTTATTAGGGCGCCGAAAATTAATGAGCTGGGCCTCGATGTTGGCGATGAGCAGTTTAAGTGATCGTCCCGCTGAAATACTACGCACCGCAATGACTCGTGCGAAGATGTGTGAATTATTAGCTGAAAACATTACGATCACAGAAGCCGAAGGCTATTTTACCGTTGGTTTATTTTCGGCATTAGATTTGTTATTGCAACAACCCCTACCAAAATTGCTTGAACCCTTACCCTTGAGTGAAGAAATAAAAGATGGTTTGCTATATCACAAGGGTTTGATGGGGAAGGTATTAACTTGCGTCTTAGCCTATGAAATATCAGATTGGAAAAATGTTACTTTGGAACCGCTCAGTACTGATGAGATATTGGTCGCCAATATTGAAGCCGTAACCTGGGCCAACGGGATCATGGATACGCTTTAATTACGAAAATTTTCATGTCATCCTAATCAGAACGAAAAATCTTAAATACTGCACTTGAGCATTAAACTTCAGTTGGCGAAATTAATAAGCGATCCTGTTCATGCCAGCGTGACTTAAACATTTCAAATCCAATACACTCACCCGTTTCAGTCTGTGCACCAGTATCCGAAAAAATCTGTAATTTTTCTATTTCTGACCAGTTAAGAGCGGAATTCAATTGCAATTGATTTTCTAAGGCATCGAGGTCAGATATAAAATGCAGGGTAATGCGATGGTTTCCCATCTGTCTTAGGATCAATAATCCGGAGCGGACCTCCCGAATTGTTGTAAATAATGTAAATGGATGTTCCAGTGTCGCTTTTTCAATATCGATCGAATCGGTTGCTGTTTCCGTGATAACCCACCAGCTTTTACCACCAATTAACACCATATTGTCGTAATTAGGGTGATTTCGTTTTAACACGCCCAGGCAATCAGTCAATAGTTGCATTGCCGACCGAGTATTAATTGCCATTAATTCATTCTCGTTCAATAAAATTTTTCGGTTTGTCATTACAAAACACCTCTTCCTGAGTTTTGATTCAATTCAGGAGAATAATAGAGGCGAGGACCTGTACCGACTTGTCCAGAAACGACAATCGTTTATCAGTGGTTTTGTTAAGGGAATAGGGTTGTTATTTAATCGTATCGACAAAAACTGATTATACTGCGCTTAGCTTGGGTAAGCTGGGGTAAGCTGGGTAATCGAAGAAATGGTGCCGAGGAGAGGACTTGAACCTCCACGGGGTTGCCCCCACTAGCACCTGAAGCTAGCGTGTCTACCAATTTCACCACCTCGGCTAAGATGGGCTTTACATGTACTTTCTCTGGGGCCGCGACTTTACCGGCAAAACTTCTAACTTGTCAATTTAAAATGCTAACTTTATTGATATATAAATGTTATAATTCGAGCATATATGAGCAAAAGAAAAAAAGACCCTCACGCGGAGCGTGAATCCCTCAAGTACGAAAATCCTATTGCCAGTCGTGAATTTATCCTCGAATTCCTTGAGTCCGCTGGAGTTCCATTAAGACTCGATGCGATTGCGAGCCACTTCAGCTTAACGGATGAAACAAACCGTACGGCCTTACACAGAAGATTACGGGCGATGGAGCGAGATGGCCAAATTCTGTTTAATCGACGTAAACAATACTGTATTGCCAGTAAAATGGACCTGATTCCCGGCCGTGTCATTGGCCATCCCAGTGGATTTGGTTTTTTAGTACCCGATAAGGGGGGGGATGACCTTTTTCTGTCTGCGCGTGAAATGCATGCGGTAATGCACAGTGACCGGGTTGTTGCTCGTGAAGTCGGTGTGGATCGTCGTGGTCGTCGTGAAGGCATGGTGGTCGAGGTTCTGGAACGTGGCATGTTACATATTGTCGGCCGCTTGTTTGTTGAAGGCGGTATGGGTTTCGTTATTGCCGATAATAAACGTATTCCGCATGACATCTTAATTGCTAAAGATGATTTCAACGGCGCTAAGCATGGCCAAATTGTTTCTCTGGAGATTATCGAATACCCAACTCGAAATCGTCAGGCGATCGGAAAGGTCATTGAAGTCATCGGCGATCATATGGCGCCGGGAATGGAAATCGATATTGCCATTCGCAATTACGATTTACCACAACAATGGCCGGCCGAGGTCGAGTCTGAGATTAAAAGCTTAACTGAACACGTCTCGGAACAGGATAAACAAGGGCGCGAAGATATTCGCAAGCTACCATTGGTGACGATCGATGGAGAGGATGCGCGCGATTTCGATGATGCTGTCTATTGTGAACCTCAAGGCAAGGGTTGGCGCTTATTGGTGGCCATTGCGGATGTCTCTCATTACGTCAAACCCAATAGCGCACTCGATAATGAAGCGAATAATCGCGGTACCTCAGTCTATTTCCCGGAACGGGTGATACCGATGCTGCCTGAAATTTTGTCGAATGGATTGTGTTCATTAAAGCCGAAGATCGACCGTCTCTGTATGGTCTGTGATATGAATATTAGTCCAAGCGGTCAGCTCAAGGATTATCGTTTCTATCCAGCGGTGATGCATTCGCACGCACGATTAACCTATAACAAAGTTGCAGCAATGTTGGTCGAAGGCGACAAGGCATTATCTCATGAATATAAAGGGGTTCTGCCACACTTAAAGAACCTTTATGGATTATTTAAGGTTCTCCTAAAAGCCCGTGAGCGCCGCGGTGCGATCGAATTTGAGTCAACCGAAACCCGTATTGTCTTCGGTGAAAATAAAAAGATTGAACAGATTATCCCGGTTACCAGAAACGATGCCCATCGATTAATCGAAGAATGCATGCTGATGGCGAATGTTGCCACCGCTGAATACCTGAATAAGCACGAGATGCATGCCCTGTATCGGAATCATGAGCCGCCGGGTGAAGAGAAATTATCTGAGTTGCGAGAATTCCTTTCCGAGATCGGCCTGAACCTGGGCGGCGGTAATGAACCCGAACCTGCTCACTACAAAAAATTACTTGAATCGATTCGCGATCGTCATGACTCGCATTTAATACAGACGGTTTTATTGCGCAGTTTAAAACAGGCCGTGTATTCACCTGACAATCTGGGTCACTTTGGTTTGTCTTATGACGCTTATGCTCATTTTACCTCGCCGATACGCCGTTATCCTGATCTGTTAGTGCATCGGGCGATACGTCATATCCTGGCGGGTAAAACGGTTGAACAATATCTTTATAGTGCTGATGACATGGCCATGTTAGGTGATCACTGTAGCGTGACTGAAAGGCGTGCGGATGAGGCCACTCGTGATGCAACGGACTGGCTCAAATGTGAGTACATGTTGGATAAGCTTGGTCAGGAGTATCAAGGTGTTATTACGACCGTAACGGGTTTTGGTATTTTTGTTGAGCTAAAAGATATTTATGTTGAAGGGCTGATACACATCACGGCCTTGAAGCAGGATTATTACCACCATGATCCCATTCATCATCGCTTGGTAGGTGAACGTAGCGGTAAAATGTATCGCTTAGGTGACCCGATCAATGTACTGGTCGCCCGAGTTGATCTGGATGAGAAAAAAATCGATTTTGATCTCGCTGATGGTCAGCCGGATATAAAAAGGAACAAAAGATCGGGTAAACACAATACCGGTTCACGTTCTCGAGCTGAAAAAGCAGACAAGAAAAATAAGAACAAAAAGAAAGGCCAGAAGAAAAAGGTCAGCAAGAAAAAGTCGACGAAGAAAACATTAGTTAAGAAGAAAACGAGCAAGAAAAAGACCAGCAAAAAAAAGAGCGCTCTAAAAAAAGATAGTAAGAAAAAAGCTATCAAGAAAAAAGGCACCAAGAAAAAAACCGTTAAGAAAAAAAGTACCAAGAAAAAAATTGCCAATAAGAAAAGCAGCAAAAAGAAAACAGCCAATAAAAAGAAAGCGAAGAAAAAATTCTCAAGCAAAAAATCATCAGGCAAAAAAACGGCTGGCAAGAAAAAACGTGCTGATAGTAGTAAAAAGAAACAGGCCCAGCGTAGGCGTTAAGGCGTTAACCCATGTCTAAAACGGGTTCGAAATCTGGTAAACGATCAGGAACAAGATCAGACAAAATCTATCTTTATGGTTTGAACACAATTCAAACACTATTGGCAACGACGCCAGAACGGGTCCTGGTCATCTATTTTGAACAAAATCGGAAAGATAAACGTACTCAAGCCATCTTAGATTTGGCCCAGCAACATGGGATTCCTCATCAATTATGTCAACGCAGTTTATTTGAAAAGAACCTGGGCGAAGTTAATCACCAGGGCGTGATGGCGGAGACGAAACCGACTGCTGCGCAATCTGAGAATGAACTTTATCAACTGTTAGATTCAATAAATAAGATTCCATTTCTATTATGCCTGGACGGGATTACCGATCCCCATAACCTGGGTGCAT
>CAMYMO010000059.1 GCA_947259425.1 uncultured Ectothiorhodospiraceae bacterium
GTCGAAACGCCGGTCAATCTGACTAAAAAGCAAAAAGAATTACTGGATCAATTTAATCAATCCATCGAGGAAGATGGCGTACAACATAGCCCCCGCAGCTCGAGCTGGCTCGATGGCGTGAAAAAATTCTTCGAAGACATGAAGTTTTAAGAAAAATAGCCGACTATAATAGAGTAATTTGTGCCGAAACTGCCCATTGAAAATATGGGCAATTTAAGGAAATATAGGGCTCATGGGTTTACTCGACGACTTACGAAACCAGGCGGATAACCAGCGCGAAAATGAAGCGGCGGATGCTGATCGGCAAGCCAAGCTTGAGGCCTATTACAAAGAAACCATGCAACCGCGCATGGTCAAGGCCTTCCAGTATTTCACTGAGTTCGTAAAACACCTGAATTACATCAAATTAGAGACCTTTGTCGAATATCCGCTGTTACCAAAGGGCGTTCCGCAACGTCTACAACAACAAAACTATAAAGTTGTAATCGATAGCTCAAAAGCATTAAAAGAAATCAAATTTACCATGGAATGTGTACTGGACAGCCCGGTTGAGTTTGAGGTTTTTGGTAAAGATGCGGTATTACTGCAGGTCGATAAAATTAAGAGTTATGCGTTTCGTCATGAATGCAAAACGCGAACGGTGAATCAAGAAATAAACATGGCCAAGTTTATTCTAGAAGGCCCCTTACCATTGGCCGTGAATATTAACGCGGATGTTAGTGAAAGTAAGATTAGACTGGAGTTAAGAAACTTTAATGAACCCGGTTACGCAAAATACGTGTTAACGGCTGAAGAGTTTAATGATGAATTTTTAGATCGTCTCGCTAAGTTTGTTATTCGTCAGGAAAGAACGCTATTTGGTGGCGAAGAGATTACTGAGGCAGAAAAGAAAAAATTGCGCGATAAGATCATTGTCGAGCGCCGCATTCGTGAACAGGAAATGCGTGAGGCCGAAGCTCGAATTCAAGCGGAGCAAGCAGCCGAGAAAGAACGTTCGGCAAAAGAACAACTCAAACGGGCCGTCAATACGAAAGTTGCGAAAGGTAAAGAAAGCCTCAAGGACATGTTTGGCAAGCTGAAAAAACAGGCAGGTTTTGATTCGGCTAAGACCGAAACCACCTTACCACCCGCATCTGTTTCCAGCAAACAACCCGTAGCAGGACAGACGACATCGGTCGCCCCAACGGCTGTCGCACCAAAACCACAACCACCGGTGTCGCCTGCGGCGGCAGCACCAAAATCGCCAGCGCCCCCTGCGGCAGCAGCAAAACCACCAGTACCTCCAGCGGCAGCACCAAAACCAAAACCACCGGTATCGCCAGCAGCGGCGCCAAAACCAAAACCACCAGCGCCACCCCCGGCGGCAGCGCCAAAACCACAACCACCGGCATCCGCTGCGACAACGACTGCACCCAAACCAGAACAATCGGCCGTGGTCCCCCCTACGACTCCAAAACCACAAACTCAGGTACATTCCGAGCAAAAGAAACAAGAGCCGATGGCACCAGAGCAAAAAAACGTTAAGCCCCCAAAGGTTTATATTGCGCCACCGGGTAATCCATTTATAACACCTGATGAACCTGAACCGTCTGCAGAACAGGAAAATGATTTAGATTTAAAATTGGAAAAGATAAAAGCCAAAGCGGAAAAAAACTCGAGCTCTGAACCTAAGAATGAAAAGGCATCATTCGAATTACCATTCACCCCGGAGGAACTCGAGAACGATCTAGCTAATATTATGCAACGTGAAGCTCAGCCAAATCCTGGGGTTGAATCAGTACAAGAATCAGTAAAGAAGGTTGAACAGCAAGCGACGATTCAGCCTGAACCCAAATTTGAGCTTGCTATTGACCCAGATCCTGCGCTTGAACCTAAAACCGAGACTAAGCTTAAAGCAAAAAATGAGCCCAAGCCAAAACCGGAAGTCGAGCCCGAGCCGAAGCTTGAGTTGGATATCGAGCCGGAGCCAAAACCGCAAGTAGAACCCGCGGCGAAGCTTGAACGGGAAATGAAACCCGAGCCGAAGCTTGAGTTGGATATCGAGCCAGAGCTATTACCGGAAGAAGAACCCGCGGTGAAGTTTGAACGGGAAATGAAACCCGAGCCTAAACCGGAAACCGATCCCGAGCCGGAGCCAAAATCGGAAGTCGAACCCGAGGTGAAGTTTGAACGGGAAATGAAACCCGAGCCTAAACCGGAAACCGATCCCGAGGCAAAGTTGGAGTTGGATATCGAGCCGGAGCCAAAATCGGAAGTCGAACCCGAGGCGAAACTTGAGTTGGATATCGAGCCGGAGTCAACACCGGAAGTCGAACCCGAGGCAAAGCTTGAGTTAGATATCGAGCCGGAGTTTAAACCGGAAGTCAAGCCAGAGTTGAAGCTTGAGTTGGATATTGAATCCGAACCCGAACCCGAAGCTAAAATAGCACCCGAGACAAAACCAGAACCTGAATCTAAAGCTGAATCAAATCCAGATTTTGCACTTGAGCCAGATCAGGATTTTGAATTGGAACAGTTGAATGAAGCTTCAGAAGGTCCGGATATCGATCTGTCTGCACCGCCCAGTCCGACACAGGAAGAAATGGATTCTGATGTCCCGTTAAGATCCTTATTCCCTTCGTCAAATAAAAAAACCAAAGAATAATCGCCTGCCAAATCTAAATTGGTATCGACCGACAAAAACACCTATCATTCTTTAACTATTTCTTTCACTTTAACTAAAACAGGAACGTTATGGCTCGAATTGCGATAACCGGTGCGGCTGGACGTATGGGACGTACTTTAATAGAAGCTGTTCACTCGACAGAAGGTTGCGAACTGGCGGTGGTACTGGAACGTCCGGGTAGCAGTGTAATCGGTATGGATGCGGGCGAACTCGTCGGGCTTGGTCACTTCGGTACCACGATTGTCGATGACATCCATAAAGCGGTTGATGATTTTGATGTGCTTATCGACTTTACACGGCCGGATGTGACAGAAGCCAATATGGTAGTTTGTAAGGCGGCTAATAAAAAGATCGTTATTGGTACAACCGGATTTACTGATCAACAAAAACAGATTATTCAAAAACATGGTGAATCGATTGGGATTATATTCGCTCCCAATATGAGTGTTGGTGTGAATTTGTGTTTCAAACTGCTTGATATTGCTGCAAAAGTAATGGGTGAGTATACCGACATCGAAGTGATTGAGGCGCATCATCGGCATAAAGTGGATGCCCCATCTGGAACCGCTTTACGCATGGGGGAGGTGGTGGCCGAGGCGCTGGGACGCGATTTAAAAGACTGTGCGGTGTATGGTCGTGAAGGTATCAGCGAAGAGCGTGATCGCAAGACTATTGGCTTTGAGACCATTCGTGCGGGTGATATTGTCGGCGAACATACCGTGATGTTTGCGGATATAGGTGAGCGGGTGGAGATCACTCACAAGGCCTCGAGCCGCATGACCTTTGCCAAAGGGGCCGTGCGCGCGGCCAGCTGGATCATGCAACATAACCAGGGTGTGTATGACATGCAGGATGTTCTTGGTTTACGTGATTAGCCTGAGTTTAGCCATGGGTTATTAAGATGGTTATTAAGGTGTTTCTTACGGTTTAATGAAAAATCTCGATAGACACTCAAACGACTCCTAAGTTATAATAGCTCTGGTCAGCAACAAGAATTGCGACCAAATCCAGAATTTCATATAAACGGGATGTTCCTTTAGGAGCTTCCCGTTTTTTACAGCCTAAATTTGGGAGGTCGTTTGAGCACACCGGCGCTGTTGGCACTAGAAGACGGCACTGTTTTTCACGGTGAATCAATTGGTATTGATGGTGAAACAGTCGGCGAGGTCGTATTTAATACCGCGATGACCGGTTATCAAGAGATCCTGACCGATCCCTCTTATGCAAAACAAATTGTAACACTCACTTATCCTCATATCGGTAATGTTGGCACCACCCCGGAAGATGAAGAATCAACGGCTGTTTTTTCAGCGGGCCTTATCATCAGAGACTTACCTGCCATTGCCAGTAATTGGCGTAACCAGGAATCGTTAGCTGACTATTTAAAGCGAAATAAGGTTGTCGCGATTTCTGATATTGATACTCGTAAGCTTACTCGTTTATTACGCGAAAAGGGTGCGCAAAATGGTTGCATCATTGCGGGTAAAATTGACGACGCCAGTGTCAGCGCCATTGCAAAAGCCAAAGCGTTTCCTGGATTAAAGGGTATGGATCTGGCAAAGGAAGTGACCACCGCTAAACAATATCACTGGAATGAAGGTAGCTGGGACCTTGAGCTCGGTCATCAGCTAAAGACCGACACGACATTTAAAGTAGTGGCCTACGATTTTGGGGTGAAACGTAATATTTTACGTTTGCTTACTGACCGTGGTTGTGATGTTACCGTGGTACCTGCAACGACGCCTGCCGAAGATGTGTTGGCCATGAAACCCGATGGTGTGTTTTTATCAAATGGCCCGGGTGATCCTGAACCATGCGATTATGCGATTGAAGCAATTAAAGCGATTACGGCTAAATCAATTCCAACCTTCGGGATTTGTTTAGGTCACCAACTGTTATCGCTGGCCAGTGGTGCAAAGACTTTGAAGATGAAATTCGGACACCATGGTGCCAACCATCCTGTGCAGGATTTAGAAAGCAAACAGGTTCATATCACCAGCCAAAATCATGGCTTTGCGGTTGACGAAAGTTCGCTACCAAAAACGCTTAGCGCAACACATCGTTCGTTGTTCGACGGTTCATTACAGGGGGTTCATCGTACGGACGTGCCTGCGTTTAGTTTTCAGGGGCATCCTGAAGCGAGTCCTGGCCCGCACGATATAGTTGGATTGTTTGACCACTTTATAGATTTAATGAAATAAAAATATGCCAAAAAGAACCGACATCGACAGTATTCTAATTATTGGCGCTGGACCGATTGTGATTGGTCAGGCCTGTGAGTTTGATTATTCCGGTGCGCAAGCCTGTAAGGCATTAAAGGAAGAAGGCTATCGAGTCATCCTGGTTAATTCGAATCCAGCGACGATTATGACCGACCCGGAAATGGCGGATGCCACTTATATCGAACCGATTAACTGGGAAACAGTTGCCAAGATCATCGAAAAAGAAAAACCAGACGTATTATTACCAACGATGGGTGGGCAAACCTCATTAAATTGTGCGTTGGATTTAGATCGTGAAGGTGTGCTGGAGAAATTTGGCGTCGAAATGATCGGTGCGAAAAAAGAGGCGATCGATAAAGCCGAAGATCGCGATTTATTCCGTAAAGCAATGAAAAAGATTGGCCTGGATATGCCGCGCTCTGCTATCGCACATAGCATGGAAGGGGCGATGCAGGTACAGGCGCAGGTTGGTTTCCCGACGATCATAAGACCATCGTTCACGATGGGTGGTAGCGGCGGCGGGATAGCCTACAACAAAGAAGAATTTATTGAAATCTGTGAACGTGGACTGGATTTATCGCCGACTAAAGAACTGTTGATCGAAGAATCAGCTCTCGGTTGGAAAGAATATGAAATGGAAGTGGTGCGCGATAAAAAAGATAACTGCATCATTATCTGTTCAATTGAAAACCTGGATCCAATGGGGATTCATACCGGAGATTCGATTACCGTTGCGCCCGCACAAACGTTAACGGATAAAGAATATCAACTTATGCGTAACGCCTCTTTAGCGGTGTTACGCGAGATCGGTGTGGACACCGGCGGTTCAAATGTGCAGTTTGCGATCAACCCTGAAAACGGTCGCATGATCATTATCGAAATGAATCCGCGCGTATCACGTTCATCGGCACTGGCTTCCAAGGCAACGGGTTTCCCCATTGCCAAGATTGCAGCCAAACTTGCGGTCGGTTACACACTCGATGAATTACAGAATGACATTACCGGTGGCGCGACACCGGCCTCCTTTGAGCCCACTATCGACTATGTGGTAACAAAAATCCCAAGATTTACCTTTGAGAAATTTCCGCAAGCGAATGCGTTATTAACGACGCAAATGAAATCCGTTGGCGAAGTGATGGCGATGGGGCGAACTCAACAGGAGTCATTACAAAAAGCCTTGCGTGGCCTGGAAATTGGCACCGATGGTTTTAACGAAATGATTGATCTTGCTAACCCCGATGCGAAAAAAATAATTCGTGCTGAATTACAGTCGGTTGGACCTCATCGACTCTGGTATGTGGGGGATGCGTTCCGCGCCGGATATACCCTCGAAGATGTCTTTGAGTTTACTGCCATCGATCCATGGTTTTTAACTCAAATTAAAGAACTGATTGATATTGAATCTGAAGTTTGTGAACAAGGTATGGATGCGTTGGACGAACAACGCATTCGTAAATTAAAACGTAAAGGTTTTTCCGATTCACGCTTAGCGACGTTATTGGATGTCGATGAAAAACTATTCCGTGAATTTCGTATCAAGCAAGGTGTACGTCCGGTATATAAACGGGTTGACACCTGTGCGGCTGAATTTTCTACGGATACCGCCTATATGTATTCTACTTATGAAGAAGAATGTGAAGCCGACCCGACCAGTAAAGAAAAAATCATGGTGTTGGGTGGCGGACCGAATCGTATTGGCCAGGGTATCGAATTTGATTATTGTTGTGTCCATGCGGCGATGGCGTGTCGTGAGGAAGGCTTTGAGACCATCATGGTTAA
Source organism: uncultured Ectothiorhodospiraceae bacterium (assembly GCA_947259425.1). Classification (GTDB taxonomy): domain Bacteria; phylum Pseudomonadota; class Gammaproteobacteria; order UBA6429; family Thiohalophilaceae; genus SZUA-24. Next base: position 6,667 of record CAMYMO010000059.1, read on the forward strand.
CTGTAATCCGGAAACAGTCTCAACCGATTACGATACCTCTGATCGACTGTATTTCGAGCCATTAACCTTTGAAGATGTGATGGAATTGATCGATCTTGAAAAACCAAAAGGGGTGATTGTTCAATATGGAGGACAGACTCCGTTAAAACTTGCGCGGGATCTGGAGGCGGCGGGTGCACCTATTATTGGTACCTCTCCCGACTCAATTGATCTGGCGGAAGATCGAGAACGCTTCCAACAACTCATCACTGACTTGGGATTATTACAACCACCCAATCGAACCGCACGTGCGGAAGATGAAGCGGTGCAACTGGCAGAAGAAATTGGTTATCCCTTAGTGGTACGACCATCCTATGTTCTTGGTGGGCGTGCAATGGAAATTGTTTTCAATGAAGATGAGCTTCGTCGTTATATGAATGAGGCCGTCAAGGTGTCAAATGAGTCACCTGTTTTACTCGATCGTTTTTTGGATGACGCCGTTGAGGTTGATGTCGATGCGGTCTGTGACGGCGAAAATGTTTTAATCGGTGGCATCATGCAACATATCGAGCAAGCCGGTGTGCATTCGGGTGATTCAGCCTGTTCTCTACCACCCTATAATCTTGATGATCACTTGCAAGACGAGATGCGTGACCAGGTGACCAAGATGGCAAAGGGATTAAACGTCATCGGTTTGATGAATACTCAATTTGCGATAAAAGGTGACACGGTATATGTATTAGAGGTTAATCCGCGCGCCTCACGTACCGTCCCCTTTATCTCCAAAGCAGCTGGAATTGCCCTGGCGAAGGTATCGGCACGCTGCATGGTGGGTAAGAGCCTGGTAGAGCAAAATGCGACTGAAGAACGCATTCCAGACTACTATAATGTTAAAGAGGCGGTGTTCCCCTTTATCAAGTTCCCAGGCGTTGATCCCATCCTGGGACCGGAAATGAAGTCGACCGGTGAAGTGATGGGCGTGGGTACAACCTTTGGTGAAGCCTTCTCGAAAGCTCAGGCCGGTGCGGGTGAAACATTACCAACTGACGGTAAAGCGTTCCTGAGCGTGCGTGAGGCGGATAAAGTCAACTTAATTCCAGTGGCGACAAAACTGGCCAAACTAGGTTTTGATTTGGTTGCGACGCGAGGAACCGCGCGGGCGGTCAAGGCGGCTGGAATTGAATGTGAGACGGTCAATAAAGTTGCCGATGGACGCCCTCATATTGTCGATATGATAAAGAATCAGGATATTGATTTAATTATTAATACCACTGAAGGGCGCCAGGCGGTGGCTGATTCTTACGAGATTCGCCGTGCTGCGTTACAAAATAAAGTTGTGTATACAACCACATTGGCAGGTGGCGATGCCATTTGTATTGCTATTAAAGATAATGAAAACTCCGCAGTATTGAGTCTGCAGGAAATACATAAAGATCTAGATAGGGAGAAGGGCGTATGAGTCGCGCACCAATAACCACCAACGGAGCAGAGAGATTAACGGCTGAGCTTGATGAATTGAAGAAGGTCAAGCGTCCCGCCATTATTCAGGCGATTGCCGAAGCACGTGAACACGGTGACTTAAAAGAAAACGCCGAATATCACGCCGCGCGTGAACAACAGAGTTTTACCGAGGGCCGTATTCAGCAGATTGAGGGTACTTTATCAAATGCTGATATTATTGATGTCGTTGCCATCGGAAAAAATGCGGGGGACAAGATCGTATTTGGTGCAACCGTCGAACTTTTTGATGTGAATGAGGAAAAAGAGGTCACTTATCAAATTGTTGGTGAGCTTGAGGCAGATATTAAATTAAACTTAATCTCAGTGACTTCGCCGATTGCTCGTGCCTTAATCGGTAAAAGTAAGGATGATGTGGCCGTGGTCCAGGCGCCAGGCGGTGATCGTGAATATGAAATTGTATCTGTTCGTTACCAATGAACAAAAACGAATAACTTTCCATTTCGCTCGGCTATTATTAATCTCATCACTCTGAAAAGAGTCTCATCGAACATACCAGGTCCATGCAGGCTAAAATTAAATATCACTGACAAAATTTTATTTGATCTATGTCAATAAAACTTGTGGCGTTATCGCTAATGATAGGTCTTGAATTCGTTTTGGAGGAAACTAAAATGTTTTTTGGCCGTAACCGCAACAATCTTATTCATCGAAATGAGCAATGGTATGTTGAAACCCAAATGGGCTATGAAGGACCGTTTGACACAAAAAGTGAAGCCAATGAGTTTTTAATCCTGTCAGATAAGGCAGATTCAGCTAGAATTGAGTTGATGGGAATTGAAGATGAATTAAGTCAGGCTTAATAACGGAGGTTTTATTTGAGCGAGCAGAATACTCTCTATGAACGCATGCTTCACTTTGTTAAAGAAGTCTTGCATGAGACCGAAGATGGGATTTCAATCAAGCTTCACTATTTAACGGATAAGGTTAAAGAACGGGCCTATGAGGTTGGCGAATTCACCCGTGAGGAAATTGACCAGGTCTCAGACTATCTACAGCGTGATATCAATGATGCAGCGGAATATTTATCGACCGAAGGTAAAGAACTGCATGACTGGTTAAAATTTGATGCAGAACTGATTGAAGATCGGGTATTGGATTTGATCAGTGGAGCTATCAATACCACCAATATCGAACTCGATGAATTAAGCAAAAAAGCACAACAAGAAAATCTCTGGTACAAGGACGAAACAACCGGACCGGGAAGTTTTGTTTGCGATCAATGTGGTCAGCAGATTCAAATTTTACAAATACAGTTATTACCGGCTTGTCCTGATTGTGGTGGGACAATATTTAAACGTATTTCTGCATAGCGATCTTCATACACAGTCATCCTCAATTTCCTAATCGTTTTTGGGAAATATTCATTTTTGCACCCTATCATCATGTTATTGACGATAAACCTGATGTCCCTTGGCCCGAAGCTATGATCACTATGGTTTTTTTCGAATCGTTACGCTAGATTACAGTTATATTCTCGGGTTATCCGATTTTGGGTAAAATTGATTAAGTAGGTTTAATACTGGCTGGGTCATCTATGTGGAAAAAACTTCGAATCGGAATCTTAGTCTTTATTTTATTTCTGGTTGCAGCCGATACTTATATGACGAAGTATCGCGCAGTAAGCTGGGATGATACGCTTTGGGTAGCGATATACCCGATCAATGTTGATAACGATCCAAAAATAGAAAAATATATATCGAGTCTTTCCAATCGCAACTTTGCCACGATTGAGTCTTTTTTTGCTGATGAAGCTGAAAGTTATGGCTTGCCTCTGAAGAAACCATTTCAGTTGATGATTGCGCACACCGTTGATGAGTTACCACCGGCCCCTCCAACGAACAATGGTGAGCCTGGCAACGTATTTCAGATAGCCTGGTGGAGTCTTAAACTACGCTATTGGGCAAACTCTCGAGATGAGTCTGATTTTTCTCCGCATATTAAGGTCTTTGTCATTTACCATTCGTATGAAAAAGAACAACAGTTAGAGCACTCGTTGGGTATGGAAAAGGGCATGATAGGGGTTGTGCATGCCTATGCGCATCGTGAAATGGAAGGTAAAAATGGTCTGGTCATCGCGCATGAAATCCTGCACACCATTGGCGCTAGCGATAAATACGATCTGGCGACGGGCGATCCAATTTTTCCCGATGGTTTTGCTGAACCGGATAAAAACCCACGTTACCCCCAACGCTATACTGAGGTCATGGGCGGTCGTACACCGTTAACGGAAGCGAGGTCGGTGATGCCGCGTCATTTGAGTCGAGTTCGCGTCGGGGCCAAGACCGCAGCTGAAATTAACTGGACGTCACTACCATAATAGAATTGACACAATTTTTTATAATTAACCTGATAATTATGATTTAATTTTCAATCTAAGGTATTGTTTATAAAACAAATAGTTAAATACTCAAAATCCCCTTAAAAATTGTGATGTCCGTCACAGTTTATTAGAATGAGGTATCTGGTGTTCTGTGCTTAAATTAAGACCACATTATGAGACTGTATGTAGAAAAAACGGATACAAACCACTGTCGGCGTGAACGATCGGATCGTCGCCAGTCGACCCTGCGAAGCTTTTTCTATTCTATGTTTATGAAGCGTCGTCATGGACAGCGCCGTTCAGATTATGGCAATGATAATACTTACGTCGATATCCATGGCCCACAGGTTACCGCTGCCGCCATTGCGATTATGATCTTATGCATCCTGGATGCCTTTTTTACTTTGATGTTAATCGAACGTGGTTCCTCAGAACTCAATCCGTTTATGGCCTGGATGTTGGAGATTGATACCATCTGGTTTTATGTTTCTAAATATCTGATCACGGCCGTCTGTGTACTTTGGGTTGTCATGCACAGACATTTTGACTTTTTTGGTTTTAAAGGCAGGCATATTCTGGTGGGTGCGATTGCCTGTTATGGTTCTTTAATCACTTACCAAGTGTCGATGTTGGCTTATATCATTTAAACTCTACGGCTCATTTCTGGACGACGGTAGAGGATTCAATGCAAAAAATTTCTGAGCGCATTTTGTTTACAGTGTGGATCGGTGGAATGTGGATGGTGGGTTTTGTCGTAACCCCAACCTTATTCCAGCTAATCGAGGATCGTGCGCTTGCTGGCACTGTCGCTGGGCAACTATTCAGCATTACCGCGTATCTTGGCCTGGTTTGTGGCGGTTTACTGTTACTGAATGCATTGGTATATACCCAGGTCCGATTCTATAAAAATTGGCGGATATGGATCTTAGTCGGCATGTTAATTTTGGTCGCGTTGGGTCAATTTGTAATCACACCGATGATGTCTGAAATACGGAATGCAGGTCAGCTGGTGACACAGAAAGCGGAGTTCGATTTTCTGCATCGTATGGCTTCAATCTTTTTCATGTTGACGAGTATCGGGGGATTGATTCTGGCGATTTTTGGGTTAGGTGATAAAACGGAAAATAATTGATTGACGGATAATATCGCTTTTTTATGATTTAGATTGATAATTGGTTGTCGTCACCCTGACGATAGAAGACAGCAACATGGCCAATGCTCTGCACGACTTCGCTTTGAGTTTGCTGGGCAATTCGTTCGATGATTTGATTGCGCTCAGACTTGTCACTGGCATTAATTCGCACTTTTAAAAGCTCATGAATTTCCAGGGCGTTATCTATCTCAAACATGACGGCATCGGTTAAACCGTGTTGGCCGACGATAACAACCACTTTTTTGTGGTGGGCGAGTTTACGAAGTTTTTTAACTTGTTTTTGTGATAAAGGCATTAGGGTATTATACCGGATTAATCGCGCTAGAATGACATAATGTCTAAATCTAAAAGTTCTAAAAACTGGCTCAAAGAGCATTTTGATGACCCCTATGTAAAACAGGCCCAGGAAGCCGGTTACCGTTCCCGTGCGGTGTTCAAACTCAAAGAGATCAACGATAAAGATCGTCTCTTGAAGCCGGGCCAAAGTGTGGTTGATTTAGGTGCTGCGCCTGGAGGCTGGACCGAATTTGCACGTGATATTTTGCCAGCAACCACCCCTGTTTTTGCGCTCGATATCCTTGAGATGGAACCGGTCGAGGGAGTGACGGTCATTCAAGGTGACTTTACCGAGGAATCGGTGCTAAATGAGTTACTTCAGGCGCTGGAGGGTCATAAAGTTAACCTTGTTTTATCGGATATGGCCCCCAATATCAGTGGTATGAAGGCCATTGATCAGCCCAAAGCCATGTATTTGGCTGAGCTGGCGTTGGATTTTTGTTTAAATAGCCTTGCTCAAAATGGGGACTTTTTGGTTAAAGTCTTTCAAGGGGAAGGGTTTGATGACTATTTGCAATCACTGCGAAGTCATTTTCGCAAGGTTGTAGTGAGGAAACCAAAGGCCTCTCGACCCCGGTCGCGTGAGGTTTATTTGCTTGCCAGGGAGTATAGGACTTAGGCACTATAGCGTTTAAGCACTATACTGTATGGTAATTTTATATTAATAGTTGGGTTACTGAGATAAGCTTGGTTAAACCGTCTTTTCAGCTAGAGGCAGATTCGTGAACGATATCGCAAAAAACATAATTCTCTGGGTCATTATTGCATTTGTTTTAATGATCATCTTTAAGCACCTCAGTGGAGGGGCCTCCAGTCAGGAAATGGATTACAGCGCATTCCTGCAACAAGTACATGATCAAAATGTTGAATCGGTAACCTTTCGTGGTAAAACCATTAGCGGTGTATTGAGGGATACCAATCAAAGTTTCATTACCTACAGTGCTGAAACGGACAACACATCCTTACTCAGTGAACTAAGAGAAAATAGCGTTGCCTTTAAAGCTGAGCAGCCTGATCAAGGCTTGCTGACTCAAATATTTATTTCCTGGTTCCCGATCTTCCTGATCGTTGGTTTCATGATCTTCCTAATGCGCCAAATGCAAGGCGGCGGTGGTGGCCGAGGTGCATTGTCTTTTGGTAAAAGCCGTGCTCGTATGTTGGGTGAAGATCAGGTCAAGATCACCTTCAACGATGTTGCCGGTGTTGATGAAGCTAAAGAAGAAGTGGGTGAGTTGGTTGAATTCCTACGTGACCCAGGTAAGTTCCAAAAGCTGGGTGGTAAAATTCCACGTGGTGTATTGATGGTCGGTTCACCTGGTACCGGTAAAACATTATTAGCCAAAGCCATTGCCGGTGAAGCAAAGGTGCCGTTCTTTACTATTTCTGGTTCTGACTTTGTTGAGATGTTCGTCGGTGTGGGTGCTTCACGTGTCCGTGACATGTTTGAACAAGCTAAAAAGCATGCCCCTTGTATTATCTTTATTGATGAAATTGATGCCGTCGGCCGTCATCGTGGTGCCGGTTTAGGTGGCGGACATGATGAACGTGAGCAAACCTTAAACCAGTTACTGGTTGAAATGGATGGCTTCGAAGGTAATGAAGGTGTGATTGTGATCGCTGCGACTAACCGTCCGGATGTGTTGGATCCTGCTTTATTACGTCCCGGTCGTTTCGATCGTCAAGTGGTTGTACCTTTACCTGACTTACGTGGTCGTGAACAAATTCTTAAAGTCCATATGCGCAAAGTACCGATCTCGGATGATGTAAAAGCAAAAATTATTGCCCGTGGTACTCCAGGGTTCTCCGGTGCGGATTTAGCCAATCTGGTTAATGAAGCCGCTTTGTTTGCTGCACGTGCCAATAAACGTCTTGTCGATATGGAAGAGTTTGAAAAAGCTAAAGATAAGATCATGATGGGTGCTGAACGTAAATCGATGGTCATGAGTGAAGATGAGAAGAAACTGACGGCCTATCACGAAGCGGGACATGCAATCGTCGGCTGGCAGATGCCAAGTCATGATCCGGTTTATAAAGTCACGATAATTCCTCGCGGGCGTGCCTTAGGTGTGACCATGTTTTTACCAGAGGAAGATCGTTATAGCCACAGCAAGCAAATGCTTGAGAGTAGCATCTCCACTCTGTTTGGAGGTCGTATTGCGGAAGAACTGATTTTCGGTGCAGATAGTGTGACGACTGGTGCGTCGAATGATATTCAACGCGCCACTGAAATTGCACACAACATGGTAACCAAGTGGGGCTTATCAAGTAAATTGGGTCCACTAACTTATGGCGAAGATGAAGGTGAAGTGTTCCTTGGCCATTCAGTGACACAGCATAAGAATTTATCTGATGGAACAGCAAATGCCATTGACGAAGAGGTTCGTTCAATCATCGATCGAAATTATGAACGTGCAGAAAAGATATTGAATGATGATATGGATAAACTGCATGCGATGTCTGAAGCATTGATGAAGTACGAAACGATAGACAGTGATCAGATTGAAGATATTATGAATGGGCGTAAAGTACGTCCCCCCTCAGATTGGGATGATCATGAACCGATGGACGATGATGGTGCCTCATCAAGCAAAAAAGATGAAAAGAAAGATGGCAAGATCGGAGGGCCCGCTTCGACACATTAAGTTCTAATCAATAACTATAATAACGCCACTGATGTACTTGGTATGAATTTACTCAGTATAAAGGTGGCGTTGTCGTTTTTACCGTCACATAAAAATTAGTTGTTCCATGATTTTCAAAAACAAACATCTCGAATTAAGCCAACCTCATGTGATGGGGGTGCTGAATGTCACCCCGGATTCATTTTCTGATGGTGGTCAATACACATCACTTGCAGCAGCTCTTGGTCAGGCACGAACTATGGTTGCTGATGGGGCTTCAATTATTGATGTCGGTGGTGAATCGACCCGTCCGGGTGCAAAGGAAGTCAGTGAACAACAGGAACTGGATCGGGTTATCCCGATTATCGAAAGTATCAGCGCACAAATTGATACGATTATTTCCATTGATACTTCAAAAGCGGTCGTTATGTCCCATGCGATTTCAGCGGGTGCAGATATGATTAATGACGTCGCCGCATTACAAATGGAAGATGCGCTAGACACGGCGGCGGGATTAGATGTGCCCGTTTGTCTCATGCATATGCAAGGTGCGCCGCGCACTATGCAACATTCACCAATGTATCAGGATGTTGTAAAAGAAGTCGTTGAATTTTTATCGGCTCGTTGTAAAGCTTGTATTGATGCAGGCATATCGAGCGAGCAAATTATCATTGATCCTGGTTTTGGGTTTGGTAAGAGCGTGCAACATAATATTGAAATCATGCAAAAACTGGGTAGCATTGTTGCTGAGAATTTCCCGGTATTATTGGGTGTCTCGCGAAAATCAACAATTGGTGCCATACTTGAACGACCTGTCGAGGAACGATTACCGGGCAGTCTTGCGCTTGCTGCGATGGCGGTTAGCGCGGGCGTTAAAATCATCCGGGCGCATGATGTGAAGGCAACCTTGGATGCAATCCGTATTGCTTTTGCTATAAAAAATTATGCATAAATGATATTTTAGAATTACTCTGATAAGGAAACAAACAGCTTATGTCGAGAAAATATTTTGGTACAGATGGTATCCGTGGTCGGGTTGGCCAAAGTCCTATTACCCCTGACTTTATGATGCGCCTGGGTTGGGCTGCTGGGAAGGTTTTCTCTGGTATTGATGGTGACAAAGTTGTCATCGGCAAAGATACTCGTATCTCAGGTTATATGTTTGAGTCGGCACTTGAGGCAGGACTTTCTGCCGCAGGGGTGGATAGTTTGCTGTTAGGTCCGATGCCAACGCCTGCAATAGCCTATTTAACGCGAACGCTTCACGCGAATGCCGGCATCGTGATCAGTGCGTCACACAATCCTTATTTTGACAACGGTATCAAGTTTTTTTCTTCGCGTGGTACCAAGTTGCCAGACGAGGTTGAGCTGCAGATCGAGGGTATGTTAGATGAACCCATGCGAACCAATGATTCTTCTCAATTAGGCAAAGCGGTTCGAATTCACGATGCTGAAGGTCGTTATATCGAATTTTGCAAAAGTGCGGTTGCCTATTCAACCACGCTCAAAGATCTTCGAATCGTCGTAGATTGTGCCAATGGCGCGACCTATAAAGTTGCCCCCAGTGTTTTTCACGAATTAGGAGCTGAAGTCATTCCGCTCGGTATCGACCCTGATGGTCTGAATATTAATGAAGATTGTGGTTCAACCAAGCCGGATTCCCTGCGGAATGCCGTTTTAGAAACACGAGCTGATCTTGGTATTGCGCTAGATGGTGATGGGGACCGATTAATCATGGTCGACCATCTGGGCAATATTTTAGATGGTGATGAATTGTTATATATCATTACCCACGATCGAGTACGTCGTTCGGCCATGCAAGGCGGGGTAGTTGGTACTTTGATGACCAACCTGGGCTTTGAACATGCACTGGATCGATTGAATGTTCCCTTTGTGCGTGCAAATGTAGGGGATCGATACGTCATGGAGCAATTACTCGCGAATGAATGGTATATCGGTGGTGAATCGTCTGGACACATAATTTGCCTGGATCGCACCACAACGGGTGACGGCATCGTGTCAGCCTTACAAGTCCTCGCGGCTGTGGTCAGTACGGGACGCACATTAAACGATCTGGCCAGTGGCACCGGGATGACGAAATACCCGCAAACACTCCTGAATGTCGAAATGAGTGAACGGATTGATGTCGATCAGTCTGAGACCATCCAGTCGGCCGTGCGCGATGCTGAATCGACCCTGGCTAATTCTGGTCGGGTCCTGCTGAGGCCATCGGGGACCGAACCGGTGATTCGGGTGATGGTCGAGGGGCAGGATAAAGGACAAGTGCAACAAGTCGCTGAGGAACTAGCCGATGTGGTCCGCAGTGCCGTCAATGATTAACATTACCCACCTCATAACAAACGGGTCGTTTGTATATTCCTTTTTCGAGTGTCGAAATGATCAGCACAATGAAAAAACTGGGTTTGAGCCAGGCTAGGAGCCGCCTAGCCTGATTTTATGAGCTAAATGGCTCAATTTGTGTCCCTTTCCCTTTCAAACTCGCGTTCAGATTGATTTCTAGCCCAGCTAACGGTAAGCTTGCGCGCTCTTTTTAACCGCAAATAACGAGAATATCGGGGAAGAATATGCGTAACATCTTGATTGCCGGAAATTGGAAAATGAATGGTTCACGGGCCAGTATTAAAGAATTGCTCGATGGGCTAAAAGCCGGAATCGATAAGGTGACCAATGCCCAAATGGCGGTGTGTGCACCGAGCATTTATCTTGCCGATGTGGCTGAACAACTGGCCGGTTCTGCGGTTAGCTGGGGCGCACAAGACGTTAGTACCGAGGCAAGCGGTGCCTATACCGGTGAGATCTCGGCGAGTATGATTAAAGAATTTGGATGTAAATACATCATTATTGGCCACTCTGAGCGTCGGACCTATCATGGTGAAACCGATGAACTGGTGGCTAAAAAGTTTGCTGTTGTTCTTGAAGCTGGGATGACGCCGATCTTTTGTATTGGTGAGACCCTTGAAGAGCGTGAAAATGGCATTACAGAAGAAGTAGTGGCCCGTCAGGTTCAGGCTGTGATCGATATGCACGGTGCGGCTGTCTTGGCTAAAGGCGTGATTGCCTATGAACCGGTCTGGGCCATTGGTACCGGTAAAACAGCGACGCCCGAACAGGCTCAAGATGTTCATGCCTTTATTCGCAGTGTGATTGCCAAAGCAGACGCTGGGGTGGCGGAAAACATTATTATTCAATACGGCGGCAGTATGAATGCGGGAAATGCCAAAGATTTATTATCGCAGCCTGACATCGATGGTGGCTTAATTGGTGGTGCTTCACTTAAAGCGGAAGATTTCCTGGCCATTGGTACATCGGCTTAACAAACAAGGTTAGTAAGTATGTTAAACAATATTCTATTAGTGTTTCATGTCCTGATTTCAGTTGCGATCGTCGGATTGATTCTGTTGCAACAGGGCAAAGGCGCTGATGCCGGTGCTGCCTTCGGTGGTGGTTCTTCCGGTACCGTGTTTGGTTCGCAGGGTTCTGGAACTTTTCTCTCGCGCGCGACGGCTGTTTTAGCCGCTCTGTTCTTTGTTACCAGCTTGTGGCTTGCCTATCTGGCGAAAACCGGTCAAGTTGAAGGCGATGCCTTTGACGAGAAATTTAAGGTTGAACAAACCGTACCGGCAACAGACAACGCTGAGGATAACGTTGAGTCAAGTACTGCCTTACCAACAGAATCGGATGCCAGCCAGTCAGATTCAACTAAGTCAGAATCGAATATACCTGATGCCAGTAAGTCTGATAAATCGCCGGCCAAATCTGATACCAGCTTACCGGTAAGCGAATAATTGTTTTCATAATTTGCCGAAGTGGTGGAATTGGTAGACACGCTATCTTGAGGGGGTAGTGGCTAACGCTGTGCCGGTTCGAGTCCGGCCTTCGGCACCATTTTCAAAATACTCTTAAGTTT
>CAMYMO010000060.1 GCA_947259425.1 uncultured Ectothiorhodospiraceae bacterium
CACCTTTCAGAAATCGTTGCAGATTTATAAACCTTGAATCAAAGGCAACTTTGTTGAATATTTCAATACTTTTGCCAATGGAACCAGATAGGTAGGTCACCAGGTTAATTGCGCCACCTGACACACCTATATATAAGTCAAATGGATTAAATTCCTGATCAAGGAAGCCATCCAGGACCCCCGCAGAGAAGACGCTGCGCATGGCACCGCCCTCAACGACCAGCGCTGTACTGTTTAGAAAATCGTCGTTTTGCATATAGTTGGCCAGGATCAATTCAACTGAAACACTGATCCTCATCATGAAAAATAATATCTCCCTTTAAATCCCTGGATATTCGACTAGCATTACAAGTGTATGACAAACACATGAATTATTTATTAATTATACGAGTGGTTGGATTAGAGAAACAGCATGCTCAATAAGACTTATCTTTGGTGGAAATTTCTTTGTATTATCGCAGTTATTAACATTGGCGTCTGGCTGGCGGCCATATGGATGCGATCAGATATGCAGGAGTTTTCCTATTGGCAACCCGTGTTGTCGGGAATTTATGTCATGGTGTGTGCATTTCGATCCTTTTATCCACGCATTGATCTTGAACGCTACTGTCTTTTTGACAAGCCGATTTCATCCGTTGCTCTGGGCAGAACAACTGCGACCATTGCCGAGGTTTGTTTTAGCATCCAGATCGCGCTATTGATTTATGACCTGGGCATCCTGTTAAGTTCATCAGCAATCGTTGCTATCTCTTATCTAATTGTTCCGGTTATTGTGATTGCGCAGATCTTTTGCTGGCGTGCAACAATTACACTTGATCATTTCTGGCATGGTATGGAAGAGGTTGCCTGGGTTGTTATGATCGTACTTGCGGCCGGCTGTTTTGTCGCAGGGTATATAGCATTGGATGGCTTCTACCAGATACTCATGGCAATCGGTTTATTGGGCTGTATTGGTAGTGGTTATATTATGTTGTTTGTAGATATCCCAATGTATTTTTCCAGGAAAAAGCAAGGTGCAGATTCTAGGCTACGTTATCTAAGCCTCGGTAAAGGGATGAAGGATGCAATGACTCGCCGTGTTCAAACCAGTGACTGGAACATCTGGAAGAAAGAAGTCGTCTGGATTACTTCTTACTTTACTTTCGGTGTCTGGTTGAGCATTGGCATGGTGATGATCAACTTTCAGGCATAAATTATTTCTAATAACAAATAGAGCACCCCGGTAATTCTGCTAGGTTGTCACATTTCCAAATCATCTTAAAAGGTATACGAAACATCGAAATCCTCTCCCTTAGAGAAAATAAAAAATTGATAGGTAGAAGCGAGATGTTAAAGAAACAGCATGACACTTTTATTAATCAAGCGATGATTATCCCTCAATAAAAAAGGCCAGGATAAAATCCTAGCCTTTTTTCTAGGTCACCGTTGGGTGCTTGCGGCAATATATATTGTTTTGCAGTTTCGGCCTTGTCAGGGCTGCGGCATGCGATAACAACTTTTAAAGCTTTTTTCGTCCTTGCTAACACTGTTTCATAACCAAGGCCACTATTGGAACCGGTAACAATTACCAATCGACCAGGTTGGTCGGATGTATCATCCATATCAAATGCCATGGGTTACCTTCTAATGATCAATTAAATTCTAACGGCTGAATTAAATAGCGCCGCTTTTTTTTTTGGGGGGGGGGGGTATTTTGATTATTTTGTTATGTGCTTAAATTTTATGAATTGCCCTACGTTAGGCACGGAATCAATACATTTTGCCCACTCTTCTTGAGCACTAGGCATTTGTTCAGAATCCATCCGTTGCCTTTAGTTTTTATTCGTGTATATCGAATCTCCGTTTTAATATAAGCCATTTTATTCATTTAATATCAACCCGGTTCGACAATAACGCCGGGCGGTAATTCGACTTCATCCAGCTCAATTACTTCCTGTTCCAATTTTCCGGCTGCAATCCATTCCTGTAAATCAGGATGAGACATAACCGTATCGACATAGGCCTTTTCGACTTCATTCAATGCGATATCGTAGCCAATAAAGCGAAGCACAACCGGGGCATACATGGCATCGGCCGCCGAGAACTCACCAAACAACCATTCACCTTGTTGCCCATATTCATTGCGACATTTAGCCCAGATGTCTTTTACTCGGTTTATCTCTCTTTGCGTTTTGTCAGACACCGTAATATTTTTAAAACGCTTGCGACAGTTCATTGGCAGGGCTTCGCGCAGGTGCGGCAAGCTGGAATGCATCTCCGCGCATACCGAACGGGCAATGGCACGAGCCTTTTCATTTACTGGCCAACCCTGGTTGTCCAAATAGTGTTCTGATACATATTCTAAAATCGCGAGTGAATCCCATACAACAAGCTCACCATCTTGTAATACCGGAACTTTACTATCTGAACCATATTGCGCTAACTCTTGTTCCATACTGTCCGTAAACAAGGCAATGCGTTTTTCATTGAAGGGTATTTTAAAATGACGCATAAAGATCCATGGTCTAAGTGACCACGATGAGTAGTTTTTGTTTCCAATTACCAGCAGTAGTTTAGACATAGGTTAAATATCATGTAGTTAGTTAAATATGATATGACCATTCTATGCAAATGAAGCAAGAAATCTATCGAGAATTGAAAATGTGAGTATTTTTGATATCCATCATGTTCGACAAGCTTTACTATTACGTATAATTCAAAATATTAATGAGTAAGTGGAGCTGTTTACCATGAAAAAAGTAATGTTTAATATCCTATACGCAGTCTTACTAAGCCTTGGCATCGTAGCCTGCGGTGGCGGTAGCGGTTCACAAAGTACCGGGACGCTTGAGGTTGGCATCACTGATGCGCCGGTTGATAACGCCCAGGCCGTGGTTATCCATTTTACTGAAGCGACTTTGCATGGTCCTGGTGGGAATACTATGGTCAAAGTGATGGACCCAGTTACCGACGAAGAGGGTCGCAGTATCGATTTGATGCAATTGCAAGGTGGTATGTGGACCGGTCTATTTGACGATGTGGTCTTAGCCGGGAATTACAGCTGGATTCGTCTGACACTGGATTTGTCCAAATCTTATATACAAATCGATGATCAGCAACATAGCCTACGTTGCACAAGTTGTGAGAATAGTGATTTTCGTTTAAATCGCAGTTTTAAGATTGATGCCGATGGCCACCTGGCTTTAATGCTTGATTTTGATTTACGTAAGTCTATAACGCTATCGAATTCTGGAACCGAGTATCATTTGCGTCCGACCTTACGTGTCATCGAAGCGGATGTCAGTGGCGATATCTCAGGCGATATCGATGCTAATTTAATTGCTGAACTTGGTGGATTCAGTGGTTGTAGTGTATATGCCTTTACTGGAAATGATGCTGAGTTGGACGATGTTTATATTCCAATGAACATGTCAATGCCGATGCCGATGGGGCAAAACAATCCGGTCAGTACTGCGAAGGTGGTTTTTGAGAATGATGTCTATAGCTATATGCTTTCGTTTTTACCCGCAGGTGATTATACCGTAGCGTTAACTTGTGATGCCGATATGGATACGGCCGATAAAGATGATGTCTTAGAGTTTAGTGAGCACATTAATGTTTCGGTTGTTGCGGGAGAAACAAGCACGGCTGATTTTAGTATTGCCGTCATTCAACCCATTTAATTAAAAGTGACAAATCTTAAAAAAGCCCGCATATTGCGGGCTTTTTTTATTCAAAATCACCGAGATGTTGGTTAAACTGCACATACAATTATTAAATCATTTTAACGGATAACATCGATGTCTCAACACATGTCCTATTCAATAGGATTTTTACTTATCATTGCGATGGGGTTTTATTTCATATATGGCAATCCGTTTTCGCCAGACAAAGTAGATCTAACACAATATCAACAGGTCTGTGATCAATATCAGCAAGCTGAGCAGGGTAAATATAAAGACGCAGAACTACAGATGCTGGTGAATGAGATTAATTATTTAGTTCCCGGTGAATTAGCAGATATCAATGATCCAACAAGTAAAAAACTTAAGACCTGTGCGCAACAATTGACTGAACGTCTTAATACTGGGAAGTAACCGGCGTTAGTTCGCTAGTGATTTATTGAAAGATCCAGGCCGCAAACGGTTCAATCTCATCCCGATTTAACAGGATTAACTGGTGTGCATTGGGATTCATTGAATGATCGATACTGGTGTCGACCATCAATCGTTGCAACAGATAACCAATTAGAGCACGTCTTACGACGATCTCAATCGTGTTATTCCCGTCTTCGCTGGCGCCATAATCAAATAATAAACTCTCTTGTTTGTCTTGTTCTAACTTAGGATGCGGACTTAATTTGACGACCAAGGTCTCGACCCAGTCATCGTCGTATTGCTCACTCGATTCGGCCAATTCATCCAGACAGTTCGCTTCGGTAAATCGTGACAATACAAAATCACGGAAGTCATAGGTTTCTTCATTATAGGCACGCACATGCCAGCGTTGACCGGTGTTGACCAAGGCGTGGGGTTCCAAAATTCGAGCCTGGTTGCTGTTGCGATCGGTGAGTGAGCGATATTGGACTTCTAATTTATTGTGCCCGCGTATCGCACGGCTGACCTGAGAGAGGACTTCTTTGCTAGGTAATCGTGCCGGTAGGGGCAGGGAATCCATATTGAGTCCGTATATGGATTCTTTCTGATATGGGCCACCGGCAACCGCCAGGTTCATCGCCATCATCGGCAAAACCTTTTCGGGGGTCAGGTCAGCAAACAGTCCCTGAAAACCCTCCGCGGGGACGAAGCCGAACACCGCATGTTTATAGATGAGGTTGCCTGGGGCGAGATCGTTATAGAGTTTTAGGTCCTTGGTGGCGGCGGCATCCGATAAACCGAAGGCCTCAGCCACATCTGAACGGCTCACCAGGCCACTGTAGTAGGCCATGATTTCGATGAATTCGAGCCGTTGACGTGTTGCCCACTTCACATCGAGATGCAGTTTTTCTTTATTTGCCATGTTTGATACGGTCCAATTTCGCTAATCGATGTTAAGTGACTGAAATTAGTATGAATTTAACAATTATAGCCAATCTTGACTTAACTCGATAGAAAATAGTAGATAATAAAAAATAGATAGGTGGTAAAAAATATTGACATAGGTGAATGTATTGCCTATAGTTTGCCACAGTTAACAACAAAGAACGTGTGGCCGCAGAAAGCAGCTTCTATAGCAGAAGAACGAATTCGGCCACGCAAGATGGAACAAAATCTAAAAAGAGGAAACATCATGGCGAAGACATCGGATGATAAGAAAAAGGCACTTAGCGCAGCATTGGGTCAAATCGAAAAACAGTTTGGTAAAGGCTCGGTTATGCGCATGGGCGACAATGACGGCCCGCGTGATATCGAGGCGATTTCAACGGGTTCATTAGGCCTGGATGTCGCGCTCGGCATTGGTGGCTTACCGAAAGGTCGGGTCGTAGAGATATATGGACCAGAGTCATCGGGTAAAACGACATTAACCCTGCAAGTGATTGCGGAGTGTCAAAAGGCCGGAGGGACCGCTGCCTTTATCGATGCTGAGCATGCCCTGGATCCTCAATATGCTGAAAAACTCGGTGTGGATGTCGACGATTTGCTGGTTTCCCAACCTGATACGGGCGAGCAGGCACTCGAGATTGTGGACATGCTGGTTCGCTCCAGCGCTGTTGATGTGGTGGTCATTGACTCCGTCGCGGCCTTAACCCCCAAAGCTGAAATTGAAGGTGATATGGGGGACTCGCATATGGGCCTGCAAGCACGTTTGATGTCACAGGCCTTACGTAAACTAACCGGTAATATTAAACGGTCGAATACCATGGTTATCTTTATTAACCAGATTCGGATGAAAATCGGTGTGATGTTTGGTAACCCTGAAACCACAACAGGCGGTAATGCGCTTAAATTCTATTCTTCTGTTCGTTTGGATATCCGTCGCATCGGTGCGATTAAACGTGCCGATGAGATTGTAGGTAACGAAACGCGGGTGAAGATCGTTAAAAACAAAGTCGCGCCTCCGTTTAAACAAACCGAGTTTGATATCCTTTATAACGAAGGTATTTCACGCGAAGGTGAGATTATCGATGTCGGTGTTAAGCTTGATATCGTTGATAAAGCCGGTGCCTGGTACAGTTATAATGGTGATCGTATCGGTCAAGGTAAGGACAACGTACGTAAGTTCTTAAAAGAGAACCCCGCCATCGCAGAAGATATTGAAGGTCAGATTCGCGCCCAGTTATTACCCGATAGAGCGGATAACGTTGTTCCCATCGAACGAGCCGCTGGTGATGATCTGGTCGCCGATGAAACGCCAGAAGAAGAGAAAAGTTAAGGATAACGAATGTCTGAGGCGTTAAATGATGCGCTTGCGGGGGCCATGCGGTTATTGGCTGCCCGTGAGCATAGCCAACACGAGCTACGTCGTAAATTGACCCAGAAAGGCCACGAGCCTAACGTTGCCGAACGAGCAATCGAACAACTGGTCGAACAGGATCTTCAAAGCGACGAGCGTTTTGTCGAAGGCTTTATCAATAGTCATCAAGTAAGAGGCAAAGGGCCTAAGCGAATCCAGCTCGAGTTACAACAGCATCAGTTGCCTGAATACCTGCTCGACCAATATTTGGATATCAGTGATGGGATATGGCATGAATCAGCCGCACAAGTGCGGACCAAGAAATTTGGTGAAGAACTACCTGAAGATTATAAAGAGAAAATGAAGCAGGCTAAATTTTTGGAATATCGTGGTTTCACCCACGATCAGATCTTTAGTGTCTTAAACGAGCTGGATTAAAACGAAGTTAAATTTAACTGGACAATCATATCCGGGCCAAAGTGATACGTTTTTCTTAAGTGAATAATTTAATCTTCGATAGGCCAGGGTATTCTTAATATCTGGTTTTCAGGACAAGTTGATCTGGAAAACTTGAGGAAAATTCACAGCTTTTTTTGAGGCGGGTTTAATTGATTTTATGATTTAGGTTATCGGTGTAAACCAGGCCAAGAATTTATTTCAGAAGATAGGCCGGTTTTTAGGCCGTTAACCATTAATAACGTTATTTCCTTGATGGCTTTTTACAACACAGTTGCACATCCTCACCGCATACAGAGGCAGGTGCTTCGCCAGGATTGCAGATGGTCTCTTTATTGACCGTGCGGCACTGGCTTGATGGGACCTCTGTTAATAATCCACTGTGTTTATTGAAATCGATATTGATCAGTTCATTCTCTGGTAAGTTTGGGGGGTACAAAACAACCCGCTCATACATGACCCAGTCGGCCACCGAGCTACACCGAGTCACCGAACCTGCCGAAGAAAAGTCGGTGACATAAAACTCCGGATAGTTGCCGCAATGGTGATCATCAATATGTTTTCCTGTGAAATAACCGCTGACGTTTAATTTTGTGTTTACCAAAACAATGTGCCGTAACTGATAAATAGGGCTATTGCCGATGGCCTGGACGGCAATAGATTTTCCATCGACTGACTCAAGAACCAGTAAAGAACGTCCACAGGGTTCTTGATAATGGGCGGTATACGATTGCGTTTTTCTAGCTGTGCTAAGTTGATAAAGTGCGGTCAGGGTAAGCACTATCACCGTGAATAAAATGAGCAGTTTCTTGAGCATGGTAACAAGACTAACGTGATGATACCGACAACGGGTTAGCCTTAGCCTATGAGCGATTTTTAAAAGCGGCTTAAATGGCACACAAATTCACAGGATTTTGATTATCAAGCCGGTGATTCGTTGTCTAAGCAACTGCCTTGGCGCCATCACCGAGCAGCTTTAGCTAACGAAACAAGCCAAATCGATAAAATTCTAAGCATTTATCCGGGATTACACTATATATATGGTAGGCGAATCTCAAAAGTACTATATAATTGTGCGCTGAATCTCATATATGATTAGACGTATGAAAAGCGCCGACATTAGAACCGCCTTCCTTAATTACTTCGCCGACAAAGGTCATACCATTGTCGATTCCAGCTCATTGGTACCGGGCAATGATCCGACCTTATTGTTTACCAATGCCGGTATGGTGCAATTTAAAGACGTATTCCTGGGGCAGGACAAGCGTCACTACACGCGTGCGACCAGCTCGCAACGCTGTGTACGCGCCGGCGGCAAACATAATGATCTGGAAAACGTGGGTTATACCGCACGCCACCATACCTTCTTTGAGATGCTCGGTAATTTCAGCTTTGGCGACTATTTCAAACACGATGCGATCCAATATGCCTGGGAATTCCTGACCGTTACCATGAAACTACCTGCCGACAAATTGTGGGTCACGGTTTATCAAGACGATAATGAGGCGGCTGAGATCTGGTTAAACGAGATAGGCATCGATGAATCACGCCTAACGCGCATTGGTGACAAGAAAGGCGGCAAGAAATACGAAAGCGATAACTTCTGGTCGATGGGCGATACCGGGCCTTGTGGTCCGTGCACCGAAATCTTTTTCGATCATGGGCCTGATGTCGCAGGTGGGCCGCCAGGAACGCCGGAGGAAGATGGCGATCGTTATATCGAGATATGGAACCTGGTGTTCATGCAATTCAATCGTGATAAAGATGGCACGATGAATCCGCTGCCAAAACCTTCGGTCGATACTGGTATGGGTCTGGAACGGCTGGCTGCGGTGATGCAGGGGGTTCATGCTAATTATGAGATCGACTTGTTTGCGAACTTAATCAAAGCCGCGGCAAAAGCCACCAATACAAACGATCTCGACAACAACTCATTAAAAGTCATTGCCGACCACATTCGCTCCTGTGCGTTTTTGATCAGTGATGGTGTCGTGCCGTCTAACGAAGGTCGCGGTTATGTGGTGCGTCGTATTATTCGTCGTGCGATTCGCCATGGTCACAAACTGGGTATGGATAAACCTTTCTTCAGCACCTTAGTCGCAGCCTTAGAGAAAGAAATGGGCGCGGCATACCCCGAGTTAACCAAGAACAAACAGATGATTACCCGTGTCTTGTTGCAGGAAGAAGAACGCTTTGCAGAAACCTTGGATCAAGGTATGCAGATCCTCGAAGACTCAATCGCCAATTTAAAAGGCAAACAGATTCCGGGCGAAGTGGTGTTTAAACTATATGATACCTACGGATTCCCGGCGGATTTAACCGCCGACGTTGCACGCGAACGTAAACTCTCAATTGATCAAATGGGCTTTGACCAGGCCATGGCCGAACAAAAGAAACGTTCACAGGCCACCGGCAGTTTTGATATCGATTACTCAAAAACCATCGACATTAAAACCGCGACGGAGTTTACCGGTTATGAACACATCAGTGATCCCGCTGAAGTGATCGCGATCTATAAAGACGGTGAAAAAGCAGATGAACTGAATACAGATGAAGTGGGGATGATGATCTTAAATCAAACGCCATTTTATGCTGAATCCGGTGGTCAGGTCGGTGACATCGGTACCCTACAAACCAAAGCGGCGACATTTGCTGTGCAAGATACGCAAAAACAGGGTAATGATGTATTTGGCCATTTAGGTTTGGTCAGTAAAGGCAGCTTTAAAGTCGGCGACAAGGTTACTGCACAGATTAATGACGATCGCCGTCAGGATATTAAATACAATCACTCGGCCACGCATTTAATGCACGCAGCGTTACGTCATGTTTTAGGCGATCATGTACAACAAAAAGGCTCGTTATGCGATGCTGAACGATTGCGTTTTGACTTCTCACACTTTGAGCCGGTTACCCCTGAGCAAATTAAAGCCATTGAAGACATGGTTAACGAACACATTCGTTTAAACCATGAGGTGGAAACCAACTTAATGTCGCAAGATGAGGCGATCAACAGTGGCGCGATGGCCTTGTTCGGTGAGAAGTACGGCGATACGGTCCGGGTGTTAAAGATGAGTGAGTTCTCTATCGAATTATGTGGTGGTACACACGTAAATCGCACTGGTGACATTGGCGTGTTTAAAATTATTAATGAAACCGGCATTGCTGCCGGGGTGCGACGCATTGAGGCCGTGACCGGTAAAGGTGCCTTAGCCTGGTTAGAAAACCATGAGCAGCAACTCAATACCATTGCCGGTTTAGTCAAAGGTTCAACCGAGGATGCCAGCGACAAGGTGAGACAACTGGTTGAGCGTAGCAAACAACTTGAAAAAGAACTGGAACAGTTAAAAGGTAAGCTGGCCTCCAGTGCCGGTAGTGACCTGGCCTCACAGGCACAGGAGATCGATGGTATTAATGTATTGGCGGCTAAACTCGATGGCGCCGATCGCAAAACCCTGATGTCGACCATGGACCAGTTAAAAAATAAACTCGGTAATGCTGCGGTCGTGTTGGCAGCCGTTGAAGGTGACAAGATCAGCCTGGTGGCCGGTGTGACCAAAGATGAAACCAAGCGCATTAAAGCCGGCGACCTGGTCAATGTGGTTGCGCAGCAAGTTGGCGGAAAAGGCGGTGGTCGACCCGATATGGCGCAAGCCGGCGGTAATAACCCGGCGGCACTCGATAGTGCATTAGCAGCGGTACCTGAGTGGGTTAAGTCACAACTTGGCGCATAGTCGTTAACAGAACTTTCATTTTTACCCTATTTAGTGTTTAATCAGCGCCTTTTTTGGCCCATGTAATTAATCAGACTGACTTTATGGCATTAATTGTTCAAAAATACGGCGGGACTTCCGTCGGCTCCGTCGAAAAGATCGAAGGTGTCGCGCAGAAAGTGATCGCAACGGCAGAGCAGGGCAACGATGTCATTGTCGTGGTGTCAGCCATGTCGGGCGAAACCAACCGACTGATTGAGCTCGCCAAGCAAATTGGTGAATGTCCTGAGCCGCGTGAATATGATGTTTTGGTATCAACCGGCGAGCAGGTCACGATTGCGTTGTTGAGTATGGCGATCATGAAATACGGCCACAAAGCCAAGTCATACACGGGTGGACAGGTCCACATTCGTACTGATAATGCCCATACCAAGGCACGTATCCTCGATATCGACGAAGCCAAGGTTCGGGCGGATTTAGAGGCTGGAAACATCATTGTGGTGGCAGGGTTCCAGGGTATGGATGAAAATGGCAACATCACAACGCTGGGCCGAGGTGGCTCGGATACGACCGCCGTGGCCATGGCCGCGGCCTTAAATGCCAATGAATGCCAAATTTATACCGATGTGGATGGTGTCTATACGACCGACCCACGGGTGGTGGCCAGCGCTCGTCGCCTGGAAAAAATAACGTTTGAAGAAATGCTGGAAATGGCCAGTTTGGGTTCAAAAGTGCTGCAAATCCGTGCAGTCGAATTTGCTGGGAAATATGGTGTCCCTTTGCGAGTATTACACTCGACCGAGGACGGCCCAGGCACGTTGATTACCTATGAAAATGAGGGTGAAACAATGGAAGAAGCAGTCATCTCAGGCATCGCGTTTAATCGCGATGAAGCCGAATTGACCATTACGGGCGTACCGGATCAACCGGGGATCGCCTATCAAATACTTGGGCCCATTGGCGAGGCGAATGTTGAAGTCGATATGATCATCCAAAACGTGGGTGCTGACGGCTGTACGGATTTCACCTTTACCGTTCACCGCAATGATTATCAAAAAGCCTTTGAGATCCTTGAGAAAACTTCGCAAAAATTAGGTGCCCGCGAGGTGTCAGGTGATGATACAATTGTTAAAATATCCCTTGTAGGAGTAGGGATGCGTTCTCATGCTGGAATTGCGAGCACCATGTTCAAGACCCTGGCGGATGACAGCATCAATATCCGCATGATATCGACCTCCGAAATTAAGATTTCGGTCGTTGTGGATGAAAAATATACGGAGCTGGCGGTACGGGCTCTACATAAGGCATTTGATCTTGAGGAAAAGCCTGCCGCTTAGAGCGGGTTTATTAAGGTTAAAGTTTAACAAGGCGCGGTCGATACCCTTTAATGAGCGTGCCACAGTATGCATGGAATGCGCGAATAATGTTTAGGACTAACACTTTTAGGAGACGAGAAATATGTTGATATTGACACGACGTGTAGGTGAAACGCTCATGATTGGCGACGAAGTTACGGTCACTGTATTAGGTGTAAAAGGTAACCAGGTTCGCATCGGCGTCAATGCTCCTAAAGAAGTTTCCGTTCATCGCGAAGAAATCTACGAACGCATCAAAAACGAACAAACCGAAGCCAAACAAGGCTAGTTTTACCCCGTTCTCTGAACTACTCGAAGCACTTTACCTAAACGGCATCTCGCTGTATCCTAGCCGGCCTTGCGGGTATGCACTCGCATGGAACGAGTTGAATATCTGGAGAAATGGCCGAGTTGGCTGAAGGCGCTCCCCTGCTAAGGGAGTATGGGGTTTATAGCTCCATCGAGGGTTCGAATCCCTCTTTCTCCGCCATATCAATAGCGGATTTGAACCCTCGATTTATATCAGTGGTTAAATGGCAGACCGAATGACCGTAGCGCAGCGTAGGGAATCCTGCATGAAGCCGAAGGCTTCGAAGCAGGGCCCTCTTTCTCCGCCATATCAATAACGGATTTGAACCCTCGATTTAAATAGAGGTTCGACCGCAAACAAATGTTTGCGGAACGCCAAGCGAAGCGCGGCGGCCCCGAAGGGGTGAGAGCGTTAGCTCGAATAATCCCTCTTTCTCCGCCATATCAATAGCGGATTTGAACCCTCGATAGATAAAACGGACCCAAATGGGTCCGTTTTGCTTTAATAAGATCAGTTCCCTCCCACATTTAATTCCCTCTCCCTCCGGGAGACGACTGCATGGACGCAGGAGGTAGGGCGACGCAGGATGCCAAAGTCGAGGGCCAGGGCGCCCCCTCTATTGATTTTTTTGAGGGGCATGATAAGGGGATTACCAGGATCTTCCACTTATTTTCCCATTGGAAAACCCTGATAAATCTGTATAATCCCCATCTTCCAAGCGCCCGTAGCTCAGCTGGATAGAGTACCTGGCTACGAACCAGGCGGTCGGGCGTTCGAATCGCTCCGGGCGCGCCATATCTCAAAAAGGCCTGCAACTTTGTTGCGGGCCTTTTTCGTTTCTAATCTCCTACCTATCGCCAATTTATCCTCACGGGTGCGTTTTCTCCTCGTCAACATAACCCGTTATTGTTAATCTCAATAAAGATAAAATTTACTCTGAAATATAAGTGCATGTTAATAGAACAGGTATTGATAGTAATGCTTGACTCAATAACTGATCACATTGGGAATAAGGTATTTTCGTTAATTGACAGCATTCCTAATAATTGAGATTCGCTAACTAGACTAACAAGGATGGTCGATGGCGCTACTGTTTAAAAACAAAAAAGATCCAACAAGGATATAACTTTGAAGCGCGTTTAGTAGCATGGAAGAATGATGAAGCGAATACGATTTCATTAGGTGGAAGCATCACAAATGGGCAACAAGACTATCCCATCGAGAATTCAGATCAATATAACTGGGCTAGTGCCAATATTGCATATTTAGGCCCAGACGATAGTGGACTAATAAGAACAGAAGTGATCTATGACTAATGTATCCGCAAAACTGGGGAAGTCAGACTCTATTGGATTAAAGCTTATAAAGGGTATCAAGAATTATTTAAAGTTAATAAATTATATGGTTTAGTATGTTAGTTTTGTTTGATAGGAAGAACGCTAAAAATTAAAGGAAGCTATCTTAATGAGCAAGTATGCCGAACGTTTATACGACCACTTCCAACAAGAAAAAGGACTTTTCAATCGCTGGTTACTGGCGGCATTACTGCTGGGTATCTTCTATAGTTTTGTATTTCAGCCTTACCTTAGGTTGTTGAGTGAGTTAGCCGAGTTGGAAGAAAGCCAGCAACAGATGGCTGAGCTAATAAAAACGTCCGATAAAGAAATTGAGGCCGCCAAGCAGTCCATTAGTCGTGCGCTTAGGTTCTTGGGGAATCAAGACGACTATGACCAACTCTATGATGAGGCGATATCGTGGGTAGGAAATCCGGAGGAGATAGAACAAAAATACACCTTACAGTCACGTTTAGTGAACAGTTTACGTGATTCTCTTGATCCGCAATATCAGCAAAGATGGGTGCTGGGTGAGACACCCGATAGTGAGATTATTCGTTTGCTGAAAACAACACAAAGGGAGAAAATGCAGCATTATCACAGTAAGAAAAGTTGCTTTTTTAAACTGGAAGCGAGTTGGTTAATGTGCCAGATAAATCAAAAGCTGGCGCCGATTAACAAAAAAATGTCTAGAGTACTGTACGATCGAACCTTGGGGCACACTTTTACCGACATACTAAAAGATCGTGTCGATAAAAATAAAAAATCATTTCAGGCAGGCAAATCAAAGGCTATGCAGGAAGGCAGCATAAATGCCTGGGTGAGTGATTACTTGAAAAAAGAGAAGACGATCATTCAAAATTGGTCTGACGAAGTACGGCAGAAAAAAAATGAATTGGAATCACAGGTCCGAAAGCATGAAAAAGAGCAGGGGGAATATCAGCAAAAACAAGCAAGATTAGATGAACGTAAAAAAAGTTTCAGTCACACCGGCGATATAGATACCCCGATCGGCCCGATCAAGCTGGGATTACATGATCTGCTAGCGTCGGTACCGTTTTTGGGTTTACTGATCCTGATTGCATTGGCGCGATCGATACGACGGCAACTAAAGATTCGTTCTTCCTATCAGATGCAGGGACCCAAGGAAGAAGCCAGCCCTGAAGCCTTAGCCTTAACAATGCCACTATGGCCGGAACCCATTCAGCCTCGTATAACTAATATATTGCTACTGATCGGATTTGCATTTCTGGCCTTGTTCGCACTGTTTGGGCTTTGGCAAGTGATAACTAATCCTGGGTTGGTTGTCGCTGAGGTTAAAGTGAATTATATATTTATCATTATTCTAACCATTTCAGCCGCGGTGTATTTTGCTATTACCTATATCAAGCTAGTTAAACAGTATTTGTTGTTAGCTAAATAATTGATGTCAGAGTAAAAATATGCAGTAATACGGCATAAGAGGTCAGTTCTTGCAACTCCACTCCCTACAATAGGAGAAGCGCTTATGAAAGAGATAGCCTGGGACAACATCCTCAGTGTTGGGGAAGATGAGATCGACGAGGATCACCGCCGACTGATAGATCTTCTAAATATTCTCAATCATTCTGTCATGGATGGGGAGGCGCCCATTTATCTGGCGGCCGTATTGGAGGAGTTGATCAATTGTACGGTCTGGCATTTTAGTCATGAAGAGCGACTGATGCTGAAGTATGGATATCAGGGCTACAGTGATCACAAGGCGGAGCACCAGGAATTAATCAACAGCGTTAAGGCGTTGCAACAGAAGATGCTTCAGGCAGGAAAATCTGTGGTGAGTGACGATATCGAATTTCTGGAACATTGGTTAACGGAACATATCCTCTCGACTGATATGAAGTTAGGTTCATTTCTTGCCGAGAAAATGTAGTCTGGCTGTTGAGAAAAATTTCGGTTTCATGTCTTACAGATACTCATCATGGTTAATGTCATTAAGTTCTTCGTACAGACCAGAAAAGAAACTAAATCATTGTGAACGATATATTCAATAAAAAAACAGAAAAATTATCAGATGAAGGATTCGATTGTCTTCGTGAAGAAGATTACGAGCGTGCGTTAGAGATTTCATCAGAATTAGAAGAGCGACGATTCACCGCAGCATTTGAAATTGGTGCTCAAGCACTTGCAGGGCTTGGTGATATAGATAAAGCGGTAACATTATTACAAAGAGGGTTAGAGCTTGCCCCTCAAGTATGGTCAAATTGGCAGCTATTAGGCAATTATCTGTCAGATTTGAATCAATATGATGAGGCTAAACGTGCCTATGATAGTGCATTGGAATGCGGGGTTGTATGGAAGGATTCGGTTTATCTCAATCAAGCCATCCTGGCTAATCGAGTAAATGAATTTGCTAATGCATTAATGCTCCTGGAAAAGATAGCTGACGAAGACCTGCTATTAGAAAAAATAGATAGCAAAATTGCCGCGTTGATGGGACTGGATTTGCTTGAGGACGCAGAGAAACTCGCCGATCAAGTACTATCAACAAAACATTATTTAGAGCAAGATGAGGAGACGGTCGGTCGGGTAGCAGCTCAATTAGGCCGAATCTATTTAAAACAAGGCAGGCCGAAACAGGATGTTCGTGAGTTCGCTTTTGATTCACTCGAGTACACGCCAGGTAATAGGATGCTACTGGCCTTAATACGGGATATCGATAACCAATATTCAGCTAATGCACATTATTATCGGGCGTTAGTCCATTGCATGGTGTCAATCACGAGCCCTGATTATAAAGAGATAAAAGGTTATTATTGCGAATATGATGTAATTGCAACCTCAATAGATGAATTACTCACCTATGTAGCACAATTTGAAAAGGACGTTGTCCAAGATGGGAACTACACAGTGGAAGAGCATGAGATATTAGTCGAAAATACAGACGATCCCTGTGGTGTGTATTATATAAGTGGGAGAGCATTCTATGAAAATGAAAAATAAAGGCGGTAATTCTAGTGCTGTCATATAATCGCTATCGGAAGCCTAATAGAGCCGGACTGAATTTATCTCGATGGAGTCTGATTAAAATGATTGTTGGAATCAATATAAAGTGAATCCTTCTGACAATTTACCAGATATTCGCGATGGACTTACCAGGAGCGAACGTATCGTGCTTGATTGTCTAAATGAGATAAAACGAAAGAGAGGTCATCGTAATATACCTACAAGTATGCTGTATGGTAGGGTGCTTGAAAAAATCGATATAAGTGTTGAAGGTATGCAATTAATTTTACAACGATTATCGGGTAAAAGCTGAATTGAATAGAATGATTGAAAAAAATTTTGGGATACTGACAAAGTATAATATGCAACTAAAAGGTGAGCCATGTTAAAATCATTTAGTCGTTATGTCTTTTTCATATGTTTTTATTGCATGCCTGTCTATTGTTATGCGGAAAAGACTGAAATCAAAGTCTCCGATGAAGTTCTCCGTGTTCTTGATGAATTGGCAGTGAGTGCTTCGGCTAAAACTGTTGCCGAATTTTTGAAACCATTTTCAACAGAGTTTACGATTACTGAAATGTCTAAAGGGAAAGTTGTCGGGACATGGGATCGTGAAAGCGCGATTGCTAATTTTAGTCAAAGTAATTCAGTTATAACTGATTATAATGTGACAAGAGAAATAATTTCGACAGAAGCTGGAACCAAAGATATTCCTGGTACGATTACCTGTCGAACTAAAGAAGAATTAAATTTCAATGGAAAAGATGTCACCGGGGAAACTGTTGAGAAGATATCATTTATAAGAGTCGATGGCACTGTGAAAATAAGAGCCATTTCGTATGAAATTCAAAAAAAGGCGAACAAAGATTAGTTGTACATCACAGGCAGGTTCGATTTGTCATAAAAAATCAGGAATATTTAGTTGGCAAGATCCACCACAGGCATGTGAGTAAATTATAGTTATACTACACTGATGGAGCCCTATGGCTCTGACAGCTTCTATCTGGGAATAAGAAAACTAATTTAAAGGAGTAAACATGGCACCAACAGAATCCAAAGAAGTGCTGACAAAAAAATTAAAAGAACTGGCTGAAAAAAACCGTTGGAATATCGAAAACCGCTGGGGAGTTTCCGAACAACAGGACGATGCTAAACGCATCGCGGACCAACTGTTCGCGCTTGTGAATGGAGAAAGCCTGGAACCGATCTCAGCAGAAGGGCAGTCGACAGGAGATTTGTCAGACACTGATTTTCAGGGCACGTTTACCCCGCCTGATTGGCAGGTTGAGGGTGATGATTTTCCCATCGTGGGGAGAAAATTTAGCAAGGCCGAATTTATCGAATATGTGAAATGGGTAAAACAAAAGGAATCTTATCTTTGGAGCCCCAGAGGCATTACCATGCACCATACAGGCTTCCCGGATTTGTCTATTCGTCCCAATGGTTTTACCGAGCAGCATATGCTTAATATGCGTCACGGCTATAAGAACGATAAAGGTTGGTCTGCCGGCCCACATGTTTTTACCGATGATCATGGCATCTGGGTATTTAATCCGCTATCGAGGCGAGGCATCCATTCAGTGTCGTACAATTCAACCCGTTATGCTATTGAAATGCTGGGGAATTTTAATTCGGAAGCGGATTATAGAAAACCCCGTGGAAAAACGATACGGGAAAACGGTATGTTTGCCGCAGCGGTGTTGATGAAATACGCCGGGATTAGTACCGCAAAGCTCAACTTTCATCGCCATGACCCAGAAACTCGGAAAACATGTCCAGGCAGTAATATCAATTTCTCCGATTTTGAAGATGCGGTCCTGTCGATCGTCGAACAGGTATAAAAACGGCGTTAGAATTTTACTTGAGTATGGTGAAGAATTGTTCGCTAGCTCATATTTGCTTTAAATCGCCCTTCATTGCGATTCCTCTTTGCGCTTTATCCTTCTGATTTATCATTTTGGAAATAACTAAGCCATTGTTTCTTATGGCTTATTTGTTT
>CAMYMO010000061.1 GCA_947259425.1 uncultured Ectothiorhodospiraceae bacterium
AAAATGAGTTACAACAGCTCGAACAAGTACTCCATATATATAGTAGGCAACTCCAAGAATACACCCAATTACCAATCGACATGCGCAGCGGCAAACAAGAGGAAATCCGCGCAAGCGGTCATCAGCTTTCTGAACTCACTCAGGACCTCAATCAAACCCAACGCCGTATCCTGGCTGAAACCACCTCAGTCGCCGCCAAAACATTATTATTTGCCGCCGCGATCGTGATCATTATTGGCCTTGTGAGTGCCTTATTTACCGGTCGCCGTGTGGTCCGTCCACTGGTGCAACTCGAGAACCAACTTGATCAACTTGCCGAAGGTCATTTGCAAACGCTTTCGCAGCCATCAAGCGATACTGAGATTAAATCATTTGTATTTCATTTTAACAGCATGCTCGAGCAACTTCGCGAACAACAGATCCAATTACGCCGACATGAACGGGCCGCGGCCCTGGGTGTACTCGTTTCCGGGGTCGCGCATGAACTCAACAATCCACTTTCGAATATTTCGACTTCGGTGCAATTGCTGATGGAGGATGATGACAGCAGCCGCGATGATTTACGCAAACAATGGTTAACGCATATTGATGGAGAAACAGAACGGGCACGACGAATCGTGCGACGACTACTTGATGCCGTGCGCCAGCCTACCCAGCATATGCAATTAATGGCAGCAGACAAATTGGTTCAGGGTGCGGTATTGTTAATCCATCGTTTATTACCAGCGGATAAGTTATTACACATCGAAGATATTGCCGATAACGAACTGTTGGTAGACCGCGAACGCATGCAACAAGTTTTCATTAACTTAATCAAAAACGCGACCCACGCAGGCGCGAATAATATCTGGATCACGGGTAAGGCAACCAGTTGGGAAGAATCCAAACCGATCAATAGTAATTACCTGGCGGGTGATACCATCGGTATAAGCCAGTTTCAACAAGTCATGTTAATCCACGTCGACGATGATGGCCCCGGCATTCCAGCGGATCACTTACCTAAGTTATTCGATCCGTTTTTTACCACTCAGGCTGGCGGTGAAGGCACTGGTTTGGGATTGTATTTGGTTGAAGAAATCATCAACGAACATAGCGGCTGCATTACTGTTGAAAACCGTCCGCAAGGCGGTGCACGATTCACCATCTGGCTACCATTGAAACAAGCATCCGTCCCGGAGCAGGAATAAAGCATGATTGATGAAAATGATACACCCCATATCCTTCTGATTGACGATGAAGCCATTGCACTTTCGAACCTTACCCACGTGTTAGAAAAAGAAGGCTATGAGGTTACCGCCTGCAAAGATGGGGAAAGCGGTCTTGCCGCGATGCAGACGACGGAATTTGATCTGGTATTAACTGATCTGCGTATGCCCGGTATCGATGGTATGGGGGTGCTTAATCATATTCGCGAAACCTCACCCGACGTGCCGGTGATCATGATCACGGGGCACGCCTCGCTTGATTCAGCCGTTGATGCAATGAAAATTGGTGCCTTCCACTATATCTCCAAGCCATTCCGGCTCGACGAAGCCAGAGAAGTTGTGCGATCAGCTCTGGAATTACGACAAATGAAACGTGAGAACAATCAGCTAAAACAACGCATCGAAGATATATCGGGCATGGCTTCGATTATTACCCAGGATCTATCCGTACAACGCCTGCTTGAAACCGCACGACAAATTGCCGTCACCGATACCAGCGTGGTCATCCATGGCGAGTCTGGCACCGGTAAGGAATTGCTAGCACAGTTTATTCACCAACATAGCCAACGTGCCGATGGTCCTTTTGTTGCGTTCAACTGTGGTGCCTTACATGAAGAAATTTCCGCGAGTGAACTCTTTGGTCATGAGAAAGGGGCCTTCACCGGGGCGAACTCAACCAAGATTGGCCTATTTGAAGCCGCCGAAGGCGGTACCTTGTTTCTCGACGAAGTCGCTGAAATGCCATTACTGATGCAAGTCAAATTATTACGCGTATTACAGGAACGCGAACTCATGCGGGTCGGCTCAACCAAACCGATCAATGTCGATGTGCGGGTGATTGCCGCGAGTAACCGTGACTTAAAAGCAGCGGTCGATGAAGGCCAGATGCGTAATGATCTTTATTTTCGACTCAATGTCGTGACCCTGACATTGCCCGCCTTGCGTGAACGACGAGACGATATCCCATTATTGGCCTATTTCTTCTTACGCAAATTCTCAACCATAATGGGTCGGGATCTACAGGACATCAGTGCCGAAGCCATGCAGCGGCTTGTCGATTATGACTATCCAGGCAATATTCGAGAATTATCTAATTTTATCGAACGAGGTGTCGCATTAGCACAGGGCAAAACCCTCGATATTGAACACCTCCCTCAAAACCTGGGGTCATTAAGTGTACGTGTATTCAAGCCAGAAATGGCAGTGACACCAACGACCTTACAAGAACAGGAGACCGAGCACATATTAAATGCCTTGAAAATGGCTGATGGCAATCGCACTCAGGCGGCTAAAATCCTCGGTATTGACCGTGTTTCACTCTGGCGAAAACTTAAAAAATTGGGAATCGATTCAAAATAAGTGACGCACTAACCATTCTCTTTTAGAATAACGGCTAGCAAATAATCTTAGGAAGACACTAATATGAAACGACCCACTGGCATTAAAACCTATCCTGGTTTAGAACATGACATTAATGGCAGCATGACGATGATCGGTAAGATTATTCGTGATGCCTGGGTATTCGAACTTTTACCGGAATCTGAAACCTGCGAAGGCTGGGAGATTTCCCGCATTGATGCAATCCATCAGCAAGTCAATGATGAATGGGATAAATACGGTTGCATGGTCAGCAACTTACCTGAGGACTTGAGTAAACGACATAAACGCATCTATGACGAAGCGATTAAAACGGCCAAAGAAAAAGGCTGGGATCCTGAACAAGTCGCCAGAGATGAAGACTAAGACAGTTAATCTCTGACTATCAACTATATCCTAATGTTCGAGTCTTGATACTAACACTACCAGCCTTCGACACCCGTCATATCCGGAAGTTGATGAGCAATCCCTTTGTGGCAATCAATACAAGTTTTTTCGTCCTTGGCTAATGCCGTTGAATGTTGCTCTGACGCTCTTTTACTTTGACGAGTAAAATCCATGTAATCGAAGTTATGACAATTACGACATTCCAGCGAGTCATTTGCTTTCAGTCTCGTCCACTCACGTTCCGCCAGTTCGCGACGTTTCGCCTCAAATTTCTCAGGTGTGTTGATGGTGCCAAATACTTTACCCCACACCTCTTTTGAAGCCTGCATCTTACGCGCAATTTTATCTGTCCAATCATGCGGGACATGACAATCAGAACATTTTGCTCGAACCCCGGAACGATTTGTATAATGAATAGTATGCTGTAATTCTGCATATACATTATCGCGCATCTCGTGACAACCCGTACAGAATTCTTCGGTATTGGTAAACTCCAAGGCAGTATTAAAACCACCCCAGAAAAAGATGCCCATGACAAAACCACCCATGGTCAAAAAACCCAGGCTATAGTGCACGCTGGGACGGCGAATCACACTCCAGTAAAATTTAATTATTGTTTTCAATTTCGTCATCTTTACTGATCCTGCTCGACATTCAATAGATCATCAATATCAATAAACTCATTACCCACCATCGGTTTAGCATCGGTCTGTATGACATGACATTGACTACAAAAGTATCGACGAGGTGAAACATCGGCGAGAAAATTGCCGTCGCGATCCATATAATGCGTCACACTGATCATCGGTGCCCGGCTTTCTTCGGTGCGTTTGCGACTGTGACAGGACAAACACTTATTAGATTTCAAATCAACCTGGTAGTTATCGATCTTATGCGGAATCGTTGGGGGCTGCATCGGATAGTTTCGTTTACGTTTTATATCTTCATTATCAACTTTCGGCATAACCGGCGGCGTAGCCTGCTGGTTTAAATTGGTATCGCCTCGCAAAGTGGCGATATTCTCCTGCGCTTGAACCCATGACACAGTAAAAGCCATCACCAGAGTCGTTATGATTAATCTTTTCATCTTTTAATCTCCTCTTAGGCCTTAACCACTTTAACAGCGCATTTTTTAAAATCCGCTTCTTTTGAGATCGGATCGGTCGCATCCAAAGTGACTTTGTTAATTAACTGACTGGCATCAAACCAGGGCACATAGACCAAGCCACTGGGCGGTTTGTTACGGCCCCGTGTTTCGACCCGTGTTATGATCTCACCCCGGCGTGAAATCACTTTTACTTCGTCACCACGACGCACGCCTCGTTTACGGGCATCATCCGGGTGCATAAAGACAACCGCATCGGGGAAGGCACGATATAATTCAGGAACACGTTGGGTCATTGAACCCGAGTGCCAGTGTTCAAGTACACGCCCGGTTGATAACCATAAATCGTATTCTTTATCCGGCGACTCGGCAGCCGGTTCATAGGGCAAGGCAAAGATCACGGCCTTACCGTCTTTCTTACCATAAAACTGGAATCCCTTACCCTTTTTAACATAGGGATCACTGCCTTCCTTGAATCGCCATAAGGTTTCTTTGCCGTTCACAACCGGCCAACGCAAACCCCGTGTTGCGTGATAGGTATCAAAGTCGGCAAGATCGTGTGCCTTACCGCGGCCAAATTTGGCATACTCCTCAAATAAGCCCTTTTGTAAATAAAAACCAAAATGTTCTGATTCATGATTCTCAAAGTCCGGATTCAATTCTTTCAACGGGTATTTGTCGACCTGACCATTGGCAAATAAAACTTGATATAAT
>CAMYMO010000062.1 GCA_947259425.1 uncultured Ectothiorhodospiraceae bacterium
ACACCACTTCCTCCCTTCCTACAAAATACAGATCTAATTAAGTATATATAGAAACTATTCATCTGCGAACGACAAATGCTTGTTCTTGCAGATAATTTTACACTAATACACAATAAAAATAAGCGGATAAAAAGTAAACAATATCACAATTAAGCGCAGGATAAGCTGATGGGATCAAATAAATCGCCCACCACGAACGAAGCGTTTCCGCCAATAGGGAGAGTCTAAATCACCAATTGTAACCTTTTTCCCCGACGAAGGAGCATGAACGAAGCGGTTATTGCCTAAATAGATACCGACATGAGAAATTTTACGACGATGTATACGAAAAAAGAGCAGGTCGCCACGACGTATTGATTTCTTGGATACGGGTTTACTGGCGGCGTATTGACCACCCGATGTCCTTGGAAGGGTAATCCCAACCTGTAGATAGCTGAAATAGACCAAACCACTGCAATCAAACCCGGTTTTCGGCGCTTTACCGCCATATCGATAATGGACACCGAGCATGGATTTGGCGACGCTGATGACCTGCTCAGATGTCGCACCGCTGCGGTTGTGAGTCGTTTTCGTTGGGACGTGTGCCGAACTACTACAACCTATCAAACTCGTCACTAAAAGTGAGCACATGAACAAGATTGAGGATTTATTCACCATATCACTTGTCTCGGTTGGCTAAGAAAAATAATTAGTATTTTCATTTAAAAGTTATAATAATTCTAGTAAATACAATGAGTAAAGCGAGTAAATTAATGTTATTTAGTAAATAAAATACGTGATACTGATCCCATAAAGACATAATAATACTACAGTTATACCTTAGGTTGGCGATAAATTAGCCAGTCATGGGATAATAGTATGTTAGAACATATCACACAGACCGCCAATTCAGTATATGCACGAGCGATATCGCCGTCACAAGAAGGACAATTTCGTACTGATAAGCGGCAAGACGTGACCCCAAAACCTGAGTCTGCCGTTAAACAAGAACAGGCCGAACGGGTTCATGAACGCCAGCTGGACGCCAGACGAACGGCACAACGGGAAAGAGTGAGTTACCAGGCGAATAATGAGACACCGACTTATTCGCCAAAACACGCTCAAAGCCAGGCAAGCCAAATGGCCGATAAGCTACTCGAAGCAGTACGTCAATCTCGACAGGAGCGCACCAAGCTAGAGCGCCTACAAGTAAGCAGTGAATCTTCTAACCAGCAGTCACGGTTGGATCGTACCTATCAAGCAACGAACCCAATTCAACAACCTCGATTTGTTGATGAGATGGCCTGAACATTACGCTAGGATAGGTGATACCGTTGTAAGGGAATCTGATTACTAACTTGAAGGGCTATCGTATGGATTTGGGTTTATTAATTACTATTGCAGTGATCGTTGTCATCGTTTTTTATACTATTGTCGTCTATAACGGTCTGGTCAGCCTGAAACACAATGTTTCCAAGGCATGGTCAAACATCGAAGTTTTACTAAAGCAACGACATGATGAATTACCTAAATTGGTTGAAGTGTGTAAGCAATATAAAGACTTTGAGCAGGGAACGCTCGAGAAAGTGATCAAAGCACGTTCTGCGGTAATGAGTGCGCAGCAAAAAGGTGATATAGGTGCGTTAGGTGCTGCCGAATCCCAATTACGTATGGGCTTGGGCAATTTATTTGCACTGGCAGAGAGTTATCCGGATCTAAAAGCGAATTCGAATTTTCAACAACTCCAATCTCGTATCTCGCAACTTGAAAACAGCATTGCGGACCGTCGTGAAGTTTATAATGAAAGTGTGAATCTAAATAATGTTCGTATCGAACAATTTCCTGATGTGATCGTGGCCAGGATGTTCGCGTTTAAGGATTTTTCACTATTAGAATTTGCTGATGCAGAAATACAAGATGTTGATATAAAATCACTGTTTAATAGTTAAACTTGCTGGGTTTGATGCGATGGAATTTGAATCCTGGGAAAGTTTTGCGCGCAGTTCAAGCTCAGATGATTTTTGGGTTTGGTTTACGGTTTTATTGGTACTCGGCTTAGCATGTGGTTTCGGAATTTTTTATTATGTACGTCGTGCGCGCATCATTCAAAACACGCCCACCTCCAAGATACGCTCAGCACCGCAAGGTTATGTTGAGTTGATTGGTCAGCTTAAATACTTAACTCAGCAGCCCACGATTGCGCCATTAACCGGGAAAACCTGTGCCTGGTACCGCTATTGTGTTGAAGAAGAGCGAATCACGCATACTAAAAATGGGACACGCAGCAGCTGGCATACCATTGAACAAGAGGTCAGTGAGCAAGTCTTTCAATGTGAAGATGAAACGGGGCATTGTATGATCGATCCTCGAAAGGCCGAAATACACCCATCCAGTGAAGACATCTGGTATGGGCATTCTCGATGGCCATCTTCCGGGCCATCGGGTGGTGGTGGATTGATGCGGACAGGTGGTTATCGATATACGGAAAAACGCTTAGCTGAAAACGACCCGCTTTATATTTTAGGTTCGTTTCGTACGATCGATCCAAACAAGGCGCATGGTTCAATTACCGAGGAAACCCGTGTTATTTTGAAAGTATGGAAAAATGATCAGGCCACATTATTGGAAAAGTTTGATACCGATCGAAACGGCGAGATTGATCTGCAGGAATGGGATATCGCACGCAATACAGCCGAACAACAGGCCTACCAACAACGACTAGCACGTGCAGATAAAGCGGCTGTTAATATAATGACCAAAACTGACGACTTTAGACGGCCATATATCATTTCAACCAAACCGCAATCTAATATGGTTCGCGGTTTTAAGTTGAAGGCATTTGCTTGCACCGTGGGCTTTGTCTTATTTTCACCGTTTTCAATCTGGATGTTAATTGTTCGTTTATCGGGATAATTTGCAAAATCGGTTGAACACAGCCAGTCAACTTGCGTTAAAATCTCGTGTTGGTAATGAGGTGATGTATGGCCCGACGAGCAACTAAAAAAAGTAAAAAGAAACAAACACGACGATCTCCTCGTCGTAAAAGTAAAAGCAAATCCAAGCGTAAACGCAAACTACCCATCCCGGCTTTTATGAGGAAAATACCCTGGCGCAAACTGTTTGTGTTAGCCGTTCTCATATTCGTTGTCTATACCATTTATCTGGACTTCGTCGTTCGTGGTAGTTTTGAGGATACTCGTTGGAAATTACCCGCTAAAGTTTACGCCAGACCTTTGGAGTTATATGAGAATTTGCGTTTAAATGCCGATGATTTCGAGCGTGAACTCAATTTACTTAATTATCGTTATGCTTATCAGCCTAAAGAACCGGGAACATTTCAGCGTGATGGAAATGGGTTTAATATTGTTACGCGCTCGTTCACTTTTTGGGATATCAACGAACTGTCTCAACATATCTATATCTCGTTTTCAGGTGATCACATATCCAGTATCAAGAATGTCCGCGATCGAAAATCGGTTGCGTTATTGCGCTTGGATCCGGTTTTAGTCGGTGGTATCTACCCATTAAAAAAAGAAGATCGACAACTTATCACCTTGAAAGAAACACCTGAGTTATTACCGGA
Organism: uncultured Ectothiorhodospiraceae bacterium; assembly: GCA_947259425.1. Taxonomy (GTDB): domain Bacteria; phylum Pseudomonadota; class Gammaproteobacteria; order UBA6429; family Thiohalophilaceae; genus SZUA-24. The sequence continues at coordinate 3,563 of CAMYMO010000062.1, forward strand.
AATTCTGGTTGCGGTTGAAGATAGAAAATTTTACAGCCACTTTGGCATTGATCCGCTGGCTATTGGGCGTGCTTTTATTGCGAATATTCGTGCGGGTCGTTCGGTACAGGGTGGAAGCACCATTACGCAACAATTAGTTAAAAATTTCTTTCTGACGAATGAACGAACCTTATGGCGAAAATTTAATGAAATTATAATGGCGATTTTGCTTGATTTTCATTATGAAAAAGATGAAATCATGCAGGCGTATATAAATGAGATATATCTCGGTCAGGATCGTTCACATGCGATACATGGATTTGGGCTGGCGAGTCAATTTTATTATAGTAAACCCATTCACCAGCTCAACCTGAATCAACTGGCCACATTGGTTGCTTTGATTCGGGGGCCCTCTTATTACCATCCGGAAGAACACCCTAAACGTTTATTATCCAGGCGAAATCGAATTCTTGATATTTTGCGCGAACAAAAGGTGATTAGCCAGGCGCTGTACGCTGCAACAAAATCCAAGCCGATTAATATCATTAAGAAAAGACATATCGCAATGGGGCAACACCCTGCGTTTTTAGAGTTAGTAAAACGCCAATTGCGAGAATATTATCCAGAATCAAAGTTGCAATCTGAAGGGTTAAAAATTTTTACTACGATGAATCCGGTGCTGCAACTTGATACTGAAAAAGCAACAAAGCAGCGAGTTACCTCATTAGATCGGCAAAAGAAACTTAACAATAAATTACAAGCCGCGGCGGTGGTGGTAAATTCAACTAGCGCTGAAGTATTGGCATTAGTGGGGGATCGAAACCCGCGCTTTTCTGGTTTTAACCGCGCTCTGGATGCGAGTCGTCCTATTGGCTCATTGATCAAACCGATCGTGTATTTATCTGCATTGCAACAACCAGAAAAGTATTCATGGTCAAGCATTATATTCGACAAATCGATTTCCATTAAAACCAAAGACGAAAATATATGGACGCCGCGAAACTATAATAATATCTCTCATGGTGAAGTTACTTTAATAACCGCGATGACGGAATCTTATAATCAAGCTACGGTTCGTCTTGGTTTGGATGTTGGATTTCCTAAAATAAATGAAGTCTATAAAAATTTGGGTGGACCTAATGATTTGCCTCCTTATCCAGCAATTTTATTAGGTGCGCAGAATTTAAGTCCTATTGAAGTTACTCAGTTGTATCAGACCTTGGCTGCAAATGGTTTTCGTAGCCCAATTCGTGCGATACGCGAGGTATTGGATGTTGATGGCCAACCATTACGAAGATATCCTATTAAAGTCGAACAATCAGTTGAATCTGATTATATAAATTTAATTGCCAGTGGATTGGTACAGGTAACAAAAACTGGTACCGCCAAAAATTTAACGAAGCGCCTTCCTGATATTCATGTAGCCGGTAAAACCGGTACAACGAACGATACACGTGACAGCTGGTTTGCTGGATTCAGTGGTTCACATGTCGGTGTCGTATGGTTGGGCACAGATGATAATCAACCGACAAAATTAACCGGCAGCTCAGGTGCGATGCAATTGTGGGCAGATATCTTCAAGCATGTGAATACGGAGAGCTTGAAAATTGAACAGAGTGATAATATTGAGACTCATTGGATTGATGCAAAAACCGGTTTATTATCAAGTTCGTCATGTGATGGTAGTATGCAGTTGACTTTTATTAAAGGCTCAGCGCCTAGCGAGAATGCGGCAGACTGTCAACGTTCAGGGGTTCGGCAACAGATCAATAATACCGTAGAATGGTTTAAACAAATATTCCGATGAAAATATTACTCTATATATTAGCTCTATTTGTGCTCGTCAGCTGTGCAACGACCCAGCGGAGTGGGGTCGAACTTCCGGGCGAGGACCCTGAGAAAACCGTTTTGCCCGATAAAAATACCTCGAGTGCGGTTATTTCATTAATCGAGAAGGCCAGAATGGCCACGCAACAAGGTGATTATCAACGCGCCGAGGTATTACTCGAACGAACGGTTCATATTGAGCCAAAAAATGCCAGCCTTTGGCACTATTTGGCGAAGTTACGTTTGCACCAGTCGCGTTATCAGGAGGCTATCGGTCTGGCGCAAAAATCAAGCTATCTTGCGGGTTCGAATAATAAGCTAAAAGCGGATAATTGGCGTATCATTGCGCATTCCAGGCAACAAATAGGTGACCAGGCCGGGGCGAGGCAAGCACAAGACAAGGCCCGACGAATTTCTGGACAACCTAAATAAGAGCGATAGAAGTAGCTAAAAACATGTCCATCTATGATGTCAGTAAATTAATTGCAGAAACACGGCGTTTAGCTGCGGACTACAAACGCGCTACGGGAACTTCTTTAGCCGTCAGTAGTGAGATTGCCAAGCATGATGCCTGCGACTTATTGCAATTAAAACCTGCCGACGCCGAGACAGAAGGTGGATTTGATGCGATTGGTGAGTTTGCTGACTGGCAGGATTGGAAAATTCAGATCAAAGGTCGTGCAATCTTTGATGAAAGCAAATCCGGCCAACGGATAGGACAATTAAAATTAGACAAACGTTGGGATGCGGTTGTGCTGGTGCTGATGAACGAAGATTTTGAAACACAAGAAATCTATATGGCAAAACGTGACGAAGTGGAGCAAGAGCTCGCTGAGTTAGATAGCAAACGTCAGAACCGTGGGGCGATGACGATTGCCCGATTTAAACATCTGGCGAGATTGGTTTGGACTCCACAAGATGGTATTGTTCGCGATTAAGTCAATTCAATAAGTATCAGCCGATAATGTTAAACGATGCAGCGCAAATATTAGGCGAGAATGGTCCATTAGTGGGTCAAATCGAACAGTTTAGCGTTCGCGCTCAGCAACAACAGATGGCCGATGCAATACAAACTGCTTTTGAACAAAAGCAGGATCTCATCGTTGAGGCGGGAACAGGTACGGGTAAAACCTTTGCCTATCTTGTTCCGGCATTAATCTCAGGTAAAAAAGTGATTATCTCAACCGGCACGAAAAACCTGCAGGATCAATTATTCAAAAAAGATATACCCTTAGTCCGCAAGGCATTAAAAGTACCGGTTTCATGTGCCCTATTAAAAGGCCGCAGTAATTATTTATGCCTGCATAGATTGAAACAACAGCAATCAAATCTTGATAATCTTCCGCCAAGATCGATATCACAAATACATGGCATCAGCAGTTGGGCACAACAGACTAAAACGGGTGATGTAAGTGAGCACATAACGATTCCCGAAGGCGATATGCTCTGGTCGCGGGTGACTTCAACGAGTGAGAATTGTATTGGTAGTGATTGTGAGGACTATCAACAATGTCATGTCATGCTCGCCAGACGTGCGGCACAAGCCGCTGATTTGGTCGTCATTAATCATCATTTACTCTTATCTGATATGTCGTTGTTAGAAGATGGGTTTGGTGAGCTTTTACCATCGGCAGATGCCTATATTATTGATGAGGCGCACCAGCTTGCCGAAATCGCATCTAATTTTTTCGGTATTGGCGTTAGTACTCAACAATTTGTCGAATTGGGTTCGGATGTAAAGAAAGAATATTTACAAGCGATCAATGAAACCAAGCAGGTTGACAAGCTTGCTGATGCGGTGCAAAAAGCTGCGCGCGATTTACATCTTGCTTTTGGATCGCAAACTCGACGTTCGGCCTGGAATAGTGTTAGTAAAGATAAAAATATTATCGCTCAGATTACAGAATTGGATGATCGTTTAACCGCATTAAAGAATGAATTACTGCCATTATGTGAACGCTCGACAGAAATGGAAAGTTGTTATTCGCGTTTAACCCTTTTACAGGATAAACTTCAACAAGTGAGCCAAGAATCAACACCGGATCACATACATTGGTTTGAAGTACATCAACGCTCAGTTTCCATGCATTTGACCCCCATTAATATTGCTGATGCATTTCAGGTGAAAAAGCAACAGAAATCAGGCTCATGGGTTTTTACCTCAGCGACCTTATCGGTGTCGGGTGGTTTTAATTATTTTGTGCAGGGTCTGGGGTTAACGGAGTATCAATCTCTTTTACTTGAAAGTCCTTTTGATTTTGAGCAACAAGCTCTTCTCTATTTGCCGATAGGTTTGCCTGAACCGAACGATCAAACCTATACGGGCAAGGTTATCGATAAAGCGATTGAAGTTTTAAAGAAAAGCGAAGGTCATGCGTTTTTCCTGTTCACCAGTTTCAAGGCGCTGAATACAGCCCGGGATCGCCTAAAGAAAGAACTTAAATTTCCACTGTTTGTGCAAGGTGAAGGGCCGCGGGATGTCATACTCGAGCAATTTCGTAAAACACCCAATGCCGTTTTATTAGGTACAAATAGCTTCTGGGAAGGGGTTGATGTGCGTGGGGAGTCATTAACCTGCGTTATAATTGACAAATTACCATTTGCCTCCCCCAATGATCCTGTTTTTCAAGCACGGTTGGATGCCTTAAGAGAGCAAGGTGTTAATCCTTTTATGCACTACCAATTACCAAAAGCTGTGATCATGCTTAAACAGGGGGTGGGTCGCCTGATAAGAGATGCAAACGATTATGGCGTTTTGATGATTTGCGATCCGAGATTGAAAACAAAAACATATGGGAAAACTTTTTTAAAGAGCCTGCCAGCCATGCCGCAGACAGATTCGATTATCGATATCCATAGTTTTTATTTACGACAACGAGACGCAAAAGTGGTGAACGAGTGAACATCCTGGCGATTGATACGGTCACTGAAATGTGCTCAGTTGCTTTGTTAACTAACGATGAAGTTCATTCAATAGAACGTTTTGTACCACAACAACATACCCAGGTTGTTTTAGAGATGATTCAGCAAGTCTTAGCCGAAGCGCAACTTGGCTTAGCGAATCTCGATGCAATTAGTTTTTCTCGTGGACCAGGATCATTCACGGGATTAAGGATATGTGCAAGTGTAACTCAAGGATTAGCGTTAGCCCATGACTTGCCAGTAATCCCGATATCCAGTTTGGCCGCGCTTGCTCAAGGTGCGGTTCGTATGGACAAACAAAATACCATTCTTGCTTGTCTGGATGCGCGAAAAAATGAGGTATATTGGGCCTGCTATCAGGTTAACAATAACCTTGTAGGCTTGCTTGGTGATGAGCAGGTTACTCCACCAAGTGAGGTTAAACTCGAAATGAATCAGGCTTGGCATGGCGTGGGCACTGGATTTCTTACCTTTGCCGATGAACTAAATGCTAATATATTGGTCAATTTAAGCAGTGTCGAGGCTAAACGATATCCGCTTGCACAGGATGTCATACCCTTGGCAAAAGATATCTGGTTAACGCAGCAAAATGATAAAAACAATTTAATTGTTGATGCAAGTTTAGCGATACCGACCTATTTGAGAGATAATGTGGCAGTACCCCCCAAACCAAATACTTAAGATTGGCGGCGACACTGCTTAAAGTGCGAAGGAAAAAAGTAGGAGCAAAATGTGAATATTCTGACTAAAGGTTTAACAAGCTTACTCTTTATTATAATAAGTGTTGTGACTACCGCATCATGGGCAGGCTCCCCGATGATATATGAAAAGCAGGTCAAAGGGCCGCTGGAATCGACTTACAAACAAGTATTTAACTCGCTTGAGAATAATGGCTACTATGTTATTTTTGAGCCCAATATCGGTAAAAACTTATCACATTTTAAAAAACGGTGGGGCAAGGATTACAATAAAAATAATCTGGAAGCGATTCGTAGTATGGTTTTTTGTAATGGCTGGTACGCCAATCAAATGAGTAATGCTGATCCGCAAATGTTAGCCTTATGTCCTTTACATATATCACTTGTGCATAAAAAAGGAATGACTCGAATTTTATTTGTTCGACCCAGTCTGGTTGCTACTGGCAGTCCTGCCGAAAAAGTTGCACTGGAATTAGAGCAGGATGTTATTCGAACCATTGAAGGCGGTTTAAAATAAGACCGGTGACGCTTATTTTTCAGGTCAGCAGATTTGTTAATATTTTCTCATAGATAGCAGACAACCGATCTAACTCCTGAATATTCACATTTTCATTAATCTTATGAATACTTTCATTCACCGGTCCTAATTCAACAACCTGTGACCCGGTCGGTGCAATAAAACGACCATCAGATGTTCCACCCGCAGTCGATAATTCTGTTTCATACTGACAAACTTCTTTTATTGCGGCTTGTGTCGCCTCAATCAATTCACCTTGTTCGGTAATAAATGCCTGACCCGATAAGGTCCACTCGATGTCATAGTTAAGCTGGTGACGATTTAGTATATCTTCAACGAGGTCTCGTAATTGTTGGTCTGTCACTTCTGTGGAGAAACGAAAATTCATAACCACGACTATCTCACCCGGAATGACATTTGTGGCGCCTGTGCCAGCATTGATATTACTGATTTGAAATGTAGTCGGTGGAAAGTGTTTGTTACCGTTGTCCCAAGTCTGAGCGCATAGTTCGGTGAGCGCTGGACTAATGATATGAATTGGATTTATCGCAAGATGGGGGTAGGCGACATGCCCTTGTTGTCCATAAACCGTTAATTTTGCACCTAAAGAGCCGCGGCGACCATTTTTTATTACGTCACCGACTTGGTTGGTACTTGAAGGTTCACCAACCAGACACCAGGTGATTTCTTCATGACGGGCCTGCAACGTTTTAATGACTTTTACGGTTCCATCGTTAGCTGGGCCTTCTTCATCGCTGGTAATTAAAAAGGCAATGCTACCCTTTAATTCAGGTTTACCTGCTAACAAGCGCTCAGTTGCCGTGATCATTGCCGCAATAGAGCTTTTCATGTCGGCCGCACCACGCCCAAATAAAACACCATCTTTGATGGTTGGAGTGAAAGGGGGTGTAGCCCAGTCAGCTTCCGGTCCGGAAGGGACGACGTCAGTATGTCCGGCAAAAACGAAGCAGGGGGTATTATCCCCAAGACGTGCCCACAAATTGTCGGTTTCACCAAATCGCAGATGTTCAATCGTAAAGCCGAGCGCCGCTAATCTATCGGCCAGGAGTTGTTGACATCCAAGATCCTGCGGAGTCACCGACGCACGGGCGATCAGTGCTTTACTTAATTCTAGGGTGGCTGATTCACTCATTTAACAAATAATGACTCATATTGTTTGGCATCAAAACCGACTAATATCCGCTTGCGCTTTTTATTGTTTCCCAGCTCAAGCACAGGTCTCTTAATTAAGCTTGGTTGTTCCAGCATTAATTTAATCGCTTTAGCTTGCGTTAAATTCGATTTATCACTTTCATCCAATTCACGCCAGGTGCGGCTGCGTTTGTTGAGCAAGACATCGAGTTCGACTTCGCTTAACCAGTCTTTCAATTGTTTGGTCGTTAATCCGTCCCGACGAAAATCGTGAAACTGATGTTTAACCAGATGTTCATCGAGCCAGCGACGAGCTTTTTTTACGGTATCGCAATTTGCGATACCGTAGATGATCGGTGCAGCCATTAAATATCACGTAATAATTCGTTTATTCCAACTTTACTGCGCGTCTTTTCATCAACCTGTTTTACAATGACTGCGCAATACAGGCTATATTTAGCGTTACCATCGGAGGCGGGTAGGTTACCGGATACCACAACTGAACCTGCGGGGATTCGACCATAGGTTACTTCGTCGGTCATGCGGTTATAGATTCGGGTGCTTTGCCCAATATAAACCCCCATAGAGATTACCGAGCCTTCTTCAACAATAACACCTTCAACGACTTCGGAGCGAGCTCCAATAAAACAGTTGTCTTCAATGATGGTCGGTGCGGCTTGTAATGGTTCGAGCACACCACCGATGCCAACACCGCCAGACAGATGAACATTTTTTCCGATTTGGGCGCATGAACCAACGGTTGCCCAGGTATCAACCATGGTCCCGCTATCTACATAGGCACCAATATTGACATAGGACGGCATCAAGACCACGTTGGGCGCAATATAGGCACCACGTCGTACGCTGGCCGGTGGAACGACTCGAACCCCATCGGCTCGAAAATCTCTTGAGTTATATTCCGCGTATTTTGGTGTGACTTTATCGAAGTAGTTGGTAAATCCGCCTTTCATGAACTCATTGTCTTCGATGCGAAATGACAACAAGACGGCTTTTTTTAACCATTCATTAACAACCCAGTCATTCCCCTGTTTTTCGGCAACCCGCAATTCACCTTTGTCTAATTGTGAAATGGCTTCATCAACGGCTTCCTTGACCATTGTATCGACGCGCATCGGGGTAATTTCAGCACGGTTTTCAAAGGCTTTTTCAATGACCTGTTTTAGATCGTCACTCATGGTTTCTAGCTCCGGGGTTTATATTTTAAATCTGGTTTTGGTTTGTTGAGCCTATTTTAACGTGGTTTGACGCGGCGTGCCTAAGAAATTTCAATAAACTCGCGAATTCTTTGCGCGGCAATCCGACACTGCTCCAGTTCTGCGACGAGCGCGAGGCGGACACGGTTGGTGCCCGGGTTGATATCGGCCGAATCCCGGGAGAGGTATTTACCAGGCAAAACGGTGACATTTTGTTGAGCATAGAGGCCTTTACAAAATAATTCATCATCAATTGGTGTTTTCGGCCACAAGTAAAAACTGGCATCGGGTCGCTCAACTTCGATGACGTCCTTGAGTATGTCGAGCACAATATCGAATTTTTCTCGATATTGGTTACGGTTGGTTAATACATGTTGCTCGTCAGACCAGGCGGCGATACTGGCGGCTTGATGGTGTGGTGGCATTGCGCAACCGTGATAGGTACGATAACGGAAAAATTGCTGAATAATATCTGCATCACCGGCGACAAAACCCGAGCGCAAACCAGGTAGATTCGAACGTTTGGATAAACTATGAAACACCAGACAGTTTTTATATGTCGTATTTCCAATGGATTCAGCAGCCTCTAATAAGCCAACGGGCGGCTGGGATTCATCAAAATAGAGTTCGGAGTAACACTCATCAGAGACAATGGTAAAATCAAATTTATCGGCTAATTCGATTAAATGCATTAACATCTCTTTAGGCATAACACGCCCGGTTGGGTTACCCGGAGAACAAATATAGAGAAGCTGACAACGTTGCCAGTTTTTGCTGCTTACCCCATCGAAATCAGGCAGAAAGTGATTATCCCCAGTTGTGTTTAAGTAATAGGGTTCTGCCCCGGCCAAGATGGCGGCACCCTCATAGATTTGATAAAAGGGATTCGGCATCATCACTAACGGATTATCAGTTGTCGTATCGATAATAGTTTGTGCGATTGCAAATAGTGCTTCGCGTGTGCCATTTACGGGTAGGATATTTTTTTCTGGATCGATGTTTTCGCTATTTAATTTGAAGCGCTGAACTAACCAGTTGTTTATGGCTTCTCGAAGCAGAATGGAACCTTTGGTTAGCGGATAGCTTGCCAGGCCAGACAGGTTGTCGATCATGGCCTGTAGTGCAAAGTCGGGAGCGGGGTGTTTAGGTTCACCTATACTTAAGGAAATAGGTTCTAAATTATCCGGAGGCAGGCAACCAGCTTTCAGTTGTGCCAATTTTTCGAACGGATAGCGATGTAGATGTGATAGATTTGGATTCATAATTTTGCGTTAAATAAAGTATCGATTGTTAATTATCGTTATTCGAAATAAAGTATAGATATTACTAACACCGTTATTCATGAGCCACGGATTATAATGCAAGCCAATCAACTGCACACCTCCATAATTCCGATTATTGGTCTGTTAATTGCCGCAAGTTTTTGGGGTGTATTTTGGTATCCGTTACGTGTTCTCGAGACTTATGGCCTGAACGGAATTTGGGCAACCTTATTTATCTATGCCGGGACAATGATATTTGCCATTCCAATACTGCTCAAACGGATTGGCGAATTACGTATTACGCCACTACTGTTGCTTGGGATATTGCTAAGTGGTGGATGGTGTAATACGGCCTTTATTTTAGCGCTGATGAAGGGGGAGATCGTTCGGGTCATTTTACTGTTTTATCTATCCCCCATCTGGGCAACCTTGCTGGCAAAATTTCTATTAAAGGAACATTTAACTAAAACGGCCTATTTGACCATTGTTATCGCCTTTGCCGGGGCGATGATCATGCTGTGGTCGCCGACAGTCGGTTATCCCTGGCCTGGTTCCACTGCGGACTGGTTGGCTTTATCGTCTGGTCTGGCCTTTGCGTTGGCAAATGTTTTTACGCATATGGCAAGTGGCGTGAGTGTACAAGTAAAAACATCCGTTACCTGGGTGGGTGTCATAGTTGTGGCTGGATTGATGATCCTATTCATTGGCGATACAAATGTTGGTTTTCAGCCAGAAGGTGTGTTTAAAGCAGTATTGTTAGGTGCACTTTTGATGAGTTTTGTTACCTATTGCGTTGTTTATGGTGTCACTCATATGCCGGTACATCGTTCGGCGGTGATTTTAATCTTTGAAGTCGTGGCGGCAGCGGTATCGTCTTATCTGTTTACCAATGAAAGAATGAGTTTGCTTGAATGGATAGGGGGCAGTATTGTGGTGTTTGCTGCATACCTGGCAGCACTTGAGCATAAAAGATCGGTGAACTGTGCATGAAAGATGTACAAACTGATGATGATTAAATTATGAAATTTAATATACATTCTATTTTGCATGCCAGCTTTCTGGTTGAGGATCTGGATAGATCATTAGCATTTTATACCGGGATTTTAGGAATCCAATTGGATGATTCCAGACCGGATATGTCATACCCAGGTGCATGGTTATCGTTAGGTGGCGATCAACAAATACATTTGTTGCAATTACCCAATCCGGACTCGAAGATCAGGCCGGAACATGGTGGGCATGACCGACATGTAGCCATTAAAGTTGATTCTATTGATGAGTTAAAAAAGTGCTTAACTAAAAACGGCATCGCTTATTCGCAAAGCCAGTCTCGAGCACATGTTATTTTTTTTAGAGATCCCGATAACAACGCACTGGAATTGATTGGTCATCCTGAAGGTTAGTTCTCAGGACCTGACGGTATATCAATAAGTTCAACAAGCGCTGCGCTAATGCAGTCGAATTGACCTTTGCTTTCCAAAGCCTTGCCTGCGTGGCTAGTGATATAAAAGATGTCTTCTGCCCTGGTTCCATAGGTCGCCACCTTGGCTTTATGGATTAGAATATCACAATGCAAGAAAGCTTTTGAAATACTGGAGATCAATCCCGGACGATCGGACGTTATTATCTGCACCACGGTATGTTCGGATTTAGTATCTTGCCAGAACTGCACGTTTGTTTTTGATTTAAATGCTTTTGCCTGGCGTGACACATGTTGTTTGGATTCAGGTAGTTGCTTTTCGGGATGTTTTAAACGTTGACGAATTCTTTTACGTATTTCACTCAGATGTTGCCTGTCTGACACCGTTTCATCATTACTGTCCAGAATAATAAATGAGTTATATAACCGATCATTATTAGAGCGCAAAACACGCGCATCAACAATGTTTAATCCAAGTTGTTCAAGTACGTTTGCTATATGCGCAAACGATTTTTCATGTTCTAGTGTGTAGACAAATAATTCTGTGCCACCGCGACCTTCACGGTTTCGAAATAATACGATGGGAAGGGTCGCCGTCTTATCAAGAATGGACTCCATCTGCCAGGCAATTTCATTTGCTGAGTGTCGTAAAAAATATTCATCCTCTAATTTTTCCCAGCAAGCCAGGATTTCCGCCTTGCCGATTTTTTTATCAGACAGTAAAGCCAGCGTCTCTTGCTGAGTACTTTCTATATGCTCAGAGCTCAGGATTGGGTCATCAAGCCCTCGACGCAATACCTGGGTGGTTGCGACATAAAGATCGCGTAACAAGGTGTCCTTCCAGGAGTTCCAGACATCCGGTCCGGTAGCGCGTGTGTCTGCAACCGTGAGTAAATAGATGTAATTCAATCTATTTTGTTCTCCAACCTGGGTCGCAAATTCATGTATAACATCCGGATCACTGATATCTTTTTTTTGTGCGGTTGACGACATGATCAAATGGTTCAGAACCAACCATTGAACCAACTTACTGTCATATTCGCTTAGTTTGTGCTGTTGGCAAAAAGCATACGCATCGATCGCTCCGAGTTCAGAGTGCTTGCCACCGCGACCTTTTGCTATGTCGTGAAATAAACCTGCCAGTAACAGAAGTTCTTGCTTTGGAATGGTTTGTACTATTTTACTACAAAGAGGGAATTCATCTTTATATTTCTTTACGGTAAAGCGGCGCATATTCCGAATCACCATCAGCGTGTGTTCGTCAACCGTGTAAACATGAAATAGATCATGCTGCATTAACCCGACAATATCACCGAAAATGGGCAGGTATTTAGCAAGCACACCATAACGGTTCATGCGACGCAACTCATGGGTAATTCCGTGAGCTTGCTTAAGCAGTTCCATGAATAAAGACTGACAGCCCAGATCATTTCGAAAGCTGCTGTCTATGAGGTTTAGATTGTTTCGGATCGATCGAATGGTATTGGCACGCACGCCTTTTAGTTTTTCATTTTGGGCGAGTAACAAAAATATTTCCAGCAGTGCAAAAGGATACTGTTCAAAAACTTTATCATGGACTACTTCGATGAATCCTGCACGTGCCTGAAAACGACTATTGATCGGTTTGGGTTTCCTGAATGATGGCCGAACCAACAATTCTTCTTGAAAAAGCGTCAAAAGCATTTCATTTAAACGGTTTAACTCCATTACCGTGCGGTAATATTGACGCATGAATTTTTCGACAGCTAAATGTCTGGCGTCATCCTGATAACCAAACTGTTTCGCTAATTCTCTTTGGTGTTCGATTAACAGTCGATCTTCTCGTCGCCCGGTTAATACATGAATGCCAAATCGAATCTGCCAAAGTAATGCCTGTCCTTCAATCAGGGTTTTGTACTCTTGTTCTGTTAGAAAATCATGGCTCACCAGATCCCGTAAGGTTTCAGCATTAAAATGTCGTTTAGCAACCCAGCCAATCATTTGAATATCACGTAAACCACCTGGTCCTTCCTTAATGTTCGGTTCGAGGTTATAGGCGGTATCGTTAAATTTAAGATGACGAATTTGTTGTTCTTGCCATTTTGCGGTGAAAAACTTCTTTCCAGGCCAGATTTTTTTTGGACTTGTCTTTAAGCGCTGTTCTTCAAATAGCGCTTGTGGTCCTGATAGTAAACGGGCCTCCTGAATATTAGTGGCAATGGTAATATCAAGTTTGGCTTCTTTTACACATTCTTTTAGGGTGCGAACACTGTGTCCAACCTCAAGCCCGATATCCCATAAGAAGGTGGTGAAACTTACAATCGCATCCTGATAGGGGGATGCATCTTTGCGAATTAAAATTTGTAAGTCGATATCAGAATAGGGGTGGAGTTCTCCGCGGCCATAACCACCGACGGCAATTAACGCGATGTCTGAATCTGAATCGGTAAAAAATCGATTCCATGAGTAATCTAAAATGACATCGACGACCTGGGCGCGTAGTAATACTAATTCGGTTGCGCTGCGGCCTTGATAGAATCGTTGTTTTAGAATTTCATTGGCATGGATGAGTGCTGATTTAAAAATTGGAATGGGTTTATTCGGTGATTTAGCAAGTTCGGCTTCAAATGCTGTTGGATCAAACAGCTCAGTTTCAAGAGGTTTACTCACAGTGTTTCCTAAAATTTTTCTTCAGGTCGTTTGGTCAAAACCTCAAACCCTTCCGCGGTTACCAAAATAGTATGTTCCCATTGAGCTGATAAGGTACGGTCTTTGGTCACCACCGTCCAACCATCTTTCATTAACTTAACATGGCGTTTACCGGCATTGATCATCGGCTCGATGGTAAAGATCATTCCAGGCTCAAGGACTAAACCGGTTCCAGCATTTCCATAATGCAAGACCTGGGGTTCTTCATGAAAGTCCTTGCCGATACCATGACCGCAATATTCTCTGACCACGCTATAGTTGTTCGATTCAGCAAGTTGCTGGATGGCATGACCAATATCGCCAAGATGGATACCAGGACGAACCATTTCAATTCCGGTTTGCATACAGTCATAGGCAACCTTGGCCAGGCGAGCGGCCAGCACCGAAGGCTCGCCGATAAAAAACATCTTGCTGGTATCACCATGATAGCCATCTTTGATTACAGTGATATCGATATTGACGGCATCGCCTTTTTTTAAGCGTTTTTCATTCGGGATACCATGGCAAACGACATGATTTACCGAGGTGCAGACTGATTTGGGAAATCCGTGGTAATTGAGTGGAGCCGGTATCGCATCCTGCTCATTAACAATGTAATCATGGCAAATTTTGTCCAGCTCCGCGGTGGTGACGCCGGCTTTGACGTGTGGTTCGATCATACCGAGCACATCCGCTGCCAGGCGGCCCGCGACGCGCATTTTTTCGATTTCTTCTACGGTTTTAATTGTTACTGCCATAAAAATACATACTCTCTTAAGTCAGGGGCGGATTATCGGCCCCAATGGGCCCATTTTCCAGAAAATTCCTAAAGAATTGAGGGTTTTACTGTCCGATTCTGTGGGATTATGGTATAAAGCGCGCGCTACTTTAGCAAACTAAATCCTCCTTCTGGATTGGCCAGTTGGAGAAAATTCGCACATGCACCGTCACAGTGTCCTGGGTGCCCACTGGAATTGATATTCTTGAGGGGTTGGACAATGGGGTGTGTGGAGGCTTAACCCTTGGAGATAAAATATGACTGACGTAAGCATGCGCCAGATGCTTGAGGCTGGCGTGCACTTTGGCCACCAGACTCGCTTCTGGAACCCTAAAATGG
>CAMYMO010000063.1 GCA_947259425.1 uncultured Ectothiorhodospiraceae bacterium
CTATTATTGAATTATTAATCATAATTTATTTTACCTGGCTGGTAGTAATATCAAAGATTCTCATCAATTTAATTCCAGGCGGCCCATTTATCCCAATTGTTCTGGTTGGCGGAATAATTTTGCTGTATGAAGCAAGTGCAAGAAGCTGGCATTATCTATTTATTTATATGTTCAGAATGAGTGGCGAGTTTGCGAAGATCGCTATTGATAATAAGTGGATTGTTGAAAAGCAAGGCAAGGTTAATATTCGAAAGCGAGCAGTGTGGCTAGCAGCGAGCGGCGTCTTTCTGGCATTAGTTGCGATGATTATCTTGAGTATTTTAAGTGAAAGTTAGCTTGCTTGTTAAGCTTCACCGATGAGATCAGTTTAAAATTATTTTATGCAAACGATAGAACTGATGCAAAGGCGATCGCCTTCGCACCGTGGAATAAAATTATAAAGTAATGACTTGATCAGGCATATTACCAGCCAGGGCTGAGTAGAGATCCGGGAAGCAACCAATCGTGGCGCCTTCAACGAGTTTGTCGTCGATTTGTCTTTCATAGCAGCATTTATCACAACCCATCAATAACATACCTTTGTCTCTTGCGACGCTGGCAAGACGTTCACCAATAGGATCACCGGCAACCAGTACATAATTGTTATCTTCAAAAAAGAACATGCCGACGACCTCAACTCCATGTGCATCGTTTTCAAGTTGTGGCAGGATCATTTGACCTAATTTGTACGATACAGAATGGCCTTGTGTCGAAAAAATATAAGCTACTTTCATCGTTGTCTCCTATCCTGAATTTATTTTAAAGGGTTTTTACTTTATCCAACATTGTCTGGGCATGGCCCTGAGGCGTTACGCCATAAATCGCTGCTTCAATAAGCCCTTCTTTGTTAATTAGAAACGTCGAACGCACGATGCCCATTTTCTTAACACCATTTTTCTCTTTTTCCTGCCAAACACCATAGGCATCACAAAGATCACCGTTGGTGTCCGCTAATAATTCAAGCTTAAGGTTAAATTTATCAATAAAGGCCTGGTGACTATCGCAGTCATCTTTGCTGACGCCCATCACGATAGTATCGACTTGGGCGAAATCATTCGCGAGTGCGGTGAATTCATTGGCTTCAATAGTGCAACCGGGCGTGTCGTCTTTTGGATAGAAATATAAGATGACGTGATTTTTACCCTTATAATCAGCAAGGTGGATAGTCTGCTTTTTTTGGTTAGGGATAGAAAAATCAGGTGCTGTTTGGTTCGCAGTTAGCATGTGTGCTCCGGTATTTCGAAAGATATCGTTAATTGAAACACAGACTAACGCAGAAACCAAAAATAACTTTGATTCACAGATAATATAGATGGTTACTTAGCTTAATAAATAATCGAACGAGTCAATATTTGCCCACTGACGAATTAGAGTCGAATTAATTATGGAAATCGTTCGGATCGAGGTAACTCAAAGTGAGGGCCATCGATGAAAGCACGTTTACCTGCTCCCCGGCGACGGGCAACATAGTCTTCGACCAAATCTTCAGGAGGCGCATCCGTGTCGGTAAAGGTGACATCCCAGCAACCACCCCAGCGCAGCGGTATATCAATTTCATTGGCTGCGCTACGCATGGCATCAGCAATGATGTAAATGGGTTCCCACTCCCAGCGAAGTCGGCCGTTGATAAAAGGGACTAAATCAACCGCGTTACCAGAAAGGTGACGAGAGTTCATGGTCTTACTGGCGCCGCGTTCGACCAGTTTTTTTTGTTCTTCAATGGTACGAATTCCATCATGGACCGAAAAGTCCTGGGCAGTCAGTTCAATCGCGCGTTTAACGACCTTAATCAGGCTAGCATTGACTCCTTCGAGTTCTTTTAATGATTTTGAACCCAATACATACTGACTCATGATGACACTCCCTGTGACTAAAGATAGCGTAATCCAGGATTATTTAAAAAGCTATTAAAGAAATTTACGAATGCTTTTCGGTTAATATATTCGATTTAAACTGAATGCCATCCCAGCCGGTTTTGATAAAGTTGCGTATATTTTGATGATTGTCCGCATCCGGATTAAGAAGCACATCATCGCGATAATATGAACCAAAGCAGGCGAGTGTTTCTGCGACGGAAAAATCTTGCAGTTTGGCAAAAGCGAACAGCTTGCATGATCCCGTGTTTTGTCCTGCTGGATTCACTAAATCACCATTGCGAAATTCGCCAGGTTTGACATCATAGAGTTGATCTATAATTGACATCGTGTCGTCGAATTCAATCGTCTCGGGGGCATTCTGTAATTTAGTTTTAAACGTTATTAAATCCATATCAGTAGATTATACCGATGCATAAAAAAAGCCAGCTTAAAAGCTGGCTTTTGTGATTGATTTGTTTAACCGGATTAGGTCGTCGGGCTAAGGTCCTGGTCACCGCTGCTAACGCCGATTTCATTAACACGACGATAAATCATATAGCAACTTGCCAATACCAAGGCCAAACCAGAGACCATTGAAGCAGGATGGTGGATAAACGTCACGAGCAAAATGCCGGTGGCGATAAGGGCAATGGGTAACGTTTCAAAAATAGGTTTACTGAACATCTTTTTTCTCCTTAATAAAAGTGTGTTCCAGTTCTCAGTTATAATGCGAACTCTATCACATGTTTTATTTTTTAGCTTGTGAACATTGCTAGATCAATTTTCAAAATAGCTAGTATATTCAAAAGGTTATTATCTATACTTAAAGTATGATCATATTTGTAACAAAAAATGACAAAATTTGACCTGTCTCAGCAAAAAGGACCAACCGATGAGCTTTGATTTGGATGAAAACAGCAGGTGAAAATACTCTCTGGCTCTAAATCAACAGACAACGCGGATGGTCAATTAGCGGCGATCGCGGAAACGGTTTGGGTCGAGGGCAGCCATCGAATTGTGGCGCACAGTCATGATCGGGCGCAGCTGATTCATAGCCTGGTTGGTAATCTGGTCGTAGAAGTGGAGCAGCAGGCCTTTTTGCTGACCCCTGAAACGGCATTGTGGATTCCAGCACAGGTGGAGCATGCGGTGTTTGCGCATGATTCCGTGCATTATTGTTCTGTCTATATAAGTAATAAGATTGCCGAAGATTTAGAGAATGGACACTTAGATCAACTGCGTCGTGTTTATATGCGGCCTTTATTGCAACAGTTGGCGATTACCGCAGCCCAGTACTCGCAACAAGATGAATTGAATGAAGAACAAACTCGATTATTAGAGGTGTTAGTCGATCAGATTCGTTCAATCGAATCGTGTGATTTGGTATTGTCATTGCCAAGAGATCGTCGGTTAATGATTATTATTCCGAAGATAATCTCTCACCCAACACTGCAGGATGATCTGGGTTCAATTGCGACGGATGCGAATATAAGTATACGGACAACCGAGCGTATTTTTAAGAAAGAGACTGGCTACAGTTATAAACAATGGCAACAACGCTTAATCCTGCTCAAGGCGATTGAGTTACTCAAAAGTGGTACCCCAGTAAAAACCATTGCCATCGAGCTCGGTTATCAAACCAGCAGTGCCTTTATCGCCATGTTTAAACGGATCATGCAACTTACCCCAAGCCAATATATAAAATCACTTCACCCTTAAACTTTGTCGTGTTTATGCGATCAGATGTCGGTTATGCAGCACATAAGATTAATTATCTTCGTAATAATGTATTCATCATTGAAATGACTTTTGGAGAGCGAATATGCGAGCGGTTATGATTCTTATATTGATTTTGGTTAATTCATTCGTTAATGCCGAGGACAAAGGTGTTTTCGCCACACGCTCAATGACCATCGAGACAGCATCGAAAGCAGCCTGGCAGGCTATGCAGGGATGTCGCGATGAGGGTTATTCGGTGGCGGTGGCGGTCGTGGATAAATCCGGTATTTTACAAGCCTTCCATCGCGATCGGTTTGCCGGACCCCATACCGTGCAAACCGCGATCAGAAAGGCATGGACGGCGGTTAGCTTTCATGTTAACACTGGTGAGTTAGCCGATTTATTACAACGAGGTGAGATCCCGAATCAAGTGCAACATAATCCCGGCGCATTATTAGTAGGGGGAGGAGTCAATATTTATTCGCAGGGTGAGTTGATTGGGGCGATCGGGGTGTCGGGTGCGCCTCCAGGTAAATCTGAAAAAGACAGTATCGATGGGGCCTGTGCCAAAAAAGGGATTAGGAGTATTGAAGAAATACTGGAGTTTGCAGATTAGCCTGGTTCAGGTGATGGCGATGCATTGAAAATGTGCATCGACAATGCGATAGTCTGCTAATGAATAAATACCAGATTTTTATGCTTTTAGTAGCCGTTGTTTTTTGTGCGACGTTAATTTTTATTGCTAACTTCATATTATCTAAATTAGGAGGTTAGCAATCGTTTCCAGATTGTTATTCTAATACTTCCCGCCAAAATATAATTCGATCATCACCTCTAAACTGGCCAAACGAAGCAACCCCATCGACATCTAATAAATAAGGGTGCACAGATGTATCAGTATTAAATGGAAAACGGAATGGGATAGTAAAATTACCACCATCGCCTCCGGCAGTATAAAACAAACGCCAGCCCGCACTGTGATCATTAGTATCAGGTACATGTACACGTGCATAACTGCTTGCGGTACCATCATCATTAAAGGTAAATGTTGACGAGCTTACCGTTGGACTGGCCCGTAAATAATAACCGGGTGTGCCAATGGAAGCGGGGTCTGCGCCTAAGCTGACA
>CAMYMO010000064.1 GCA_947259425.1 uncultured Ectothiorhodospiraceae bacterium
ATACTCATCGGGTTTCAAACGGCGATTACGCGCACGTTGCACCAGGTCCACCCAATCTGCGCCCAAACTGGTGATATCCCGATTGGCGACATCACGTAAAACCGGTACCACTAAGCCCATGCCTTCGGTTTCAACGGCCAGGCCGATATCAATCTGTTCACGTTCAACAATGCGGTCTTCGTGTTGATAAACCGCATTGACGATCGGGAAGTCATTAATCGCCAACGCCGCCGCTTTGGCTAAGGCCACCGTTAATGAAACACCCTTGGCTTTTGAGCTGGTCTTTAATACACTGGGATCGATGTTCACCGTTACGCGGAACAATGGCATCGACAGGGAGAATTCCATATTGTGCGCGACGGCCTTTTCCATCGCGTTCATCGCACGACCCTGGCCTGGCACCTGGAAGACACGACGTGCGGAGGTTTGTACCTCAGCATTTAATACATCCGATGCAACGATGGCCCCAGTTGGTCCGCTACCGGTGATCGCATTTAGATCAATACCATGCGCGCCCGCTAGTTGGCGTGCATAAGGTGTCGCCTTACCTTGTTTAGGTCGTGGTGATGGTGTCGCACCGGAAGGTTGTGCTGCAATTCTGGTTTTTGGTTTAGCGGTACCGGCAGGTTCCGGTTTTGGCGTTGAAACTTGCGATTCAACTTTGGCACCCGCGGTAGATTTCGCCTTGCTGTCGATAACCGCCGACGCATCTTGAACCAGGAAACCAATCGAGTCGCCGACGGCAACAACGCTGTCAACATCCGCTAGCGGTCCGGACAAGATGCCATCGCGAAAAATCTCGACATCCATGATCGCCTTATCGGTTTCGACTTGAGCAACCACATCGCCACGATTAACTTGATCGCCGATCTCTTTATCCCAGCTTACGACCACACCTTCGGTCATGGTATCCGAGAGTTGTGGCATTTTAATCATGTAACTATCGGAGGGTGCATCGACCTTGGGTTGAGCCATCTCAACGGTCGGATCATCATCGCTTGATGTTTCAGCGCCAAGCGCCTCACCAGACGTGTTGACTTCTGCTTCTGTCGCAACAAGATAGGCCATCGCCTCTCCAACCGGAATAACGGAATCGACTTCCGTTAATGGACCAGAAAGATAACCTTCACGAAACACTTCCACATCCATGATGGCCTTATCGGTTTCGACCGTGGCGACAATACTACCGCGCTCGATAAACTCACCGACTTCTTTTTCCCAGGTCACTACCGTACCTTCTGTCATCGTGTCAGAAAGTTGGGGCATTTTAATAATGTAAGGATCAGCCATTTCTACTTCTCTTTTGGTTTTATTCCCTCTATTTACTGTAGAGGTTTAGTTCCCCCTCTTTCGCAGTAGAGGGTATTTTTCCCTCTCCCTCCGGGAGAGGGTTAGGGTGAGGGAATATTATATATCCTCTCGCCTCATTGAATAAGGGGGGAGAGGAAGCGGTTATTTATTTCGCTTGTAATCGCCAGTTAAATCAGATTTTACCTAAGGCCTTCAACGCACCTTGATAAACATCATCCACATCGGGAATCGCGGCTTGCTCCAACTTATGGTTATAAGGAACAGGGACATCGGCCGCATGAATTCGTACCGGTTGTGAATCCAGCGCAAAAAAGCAATCTTCCATAATACCGGTAATGATTTCAGAACCCACACCAACCGGCGCCTCATCTTCTTCCGCAACCAAAACACGATGCGTTTTTTCAACAGAACGACGAATGGTTTCACGGTCGATAGGTTTTAAGGAACGTAGGTCAATGACTTCTGCACTAACGCCATCGGCCTCTAACTTCTTCGCGGCTTCCAAACATAAATGCACAGAAAAATTATATCCAATCAAAGTAATATCTTCACCTTCACGGACCACTTCAGCGCCTTCGAGTGGACGGAAGAATTCTTCTTCAGGAATGTCTTCTTTTAAGTTATACATGCGTTCATGTTCGATGATAATGACCGGGTCATTCGAACGAACCGCTGATTTGAGCATGCCATAGGCGTCCAATGGACCACGTGGGGTGACGACACGTAAACCCGAAGTACTCATAAACATCCGTGCCAAGCGTGCCGAGTGTTGGGCCGCCAACTGGTGAGCGGTACCACCCGGAGTCCGCATTACAATTGGACATTGCACGCGACCGCCGGACATATAACGAATCTTCGCCGCAGCATTTACCAACGTATCCAGGGCTAATAAAGCAAAGTTAATCGACATGATCTCGATAATCGGTCGCATGCCAATCATTGAGGCGCCGATACCAATACCGGTATAGGAGTTTTCTGAAATGGGACAATCAACGATACGCTCAGGGCCATACTTATCAAACAAACCTGCTGTTGCTTTATAAGTTCCACCGGCGACACCAATGTCTTCACCCATCGCAATTACCAGTGGGTCATTTGTCATTTCTTCATCGTGGGCGCGTTGAATCGCTTCCCAATATGCTATTTCTGCCATAATAATTCTCTTCTTCGGATATTATTTTCGAATGTTATTTAAGGGGGCCAATCCAACGAGGATCAGGATTGTCATCCAACACGTATTTATTCAAGTCTGCAACATCTGGCTCAGGGCTGTCTTCAGCAAACTTGATGATCTCATTTTCGATCTCACCCTGAATTTCATCTTCCATCTTTTTAATGTCGGCTTTTTTAACCACGCCCGCTTTAATTAATTTTTCAGTAAGAATTTTAATCGGATCACGTTTTTCCCATTCAGCCTCTTCTTCCTTGGTGCGATAACCTTTCGCATCGGACATTGAGTGACCACGATATCGATAGGTCATGAATTCAATGAAGTAAGGTTTTTGTTCGTTACGCACATAATCAACTGCCTTCTTGGCATGTTTCATTACTTCTTCAATATCCATCCCATCGTGTTGGCTGGACTTCATGTTGTAGGCCGTATCCACTCGTTTGTATTGATCGGTCTGCGCTGTTGAACGATCAATATGAGTACCAATTGCATAGCCATTGTTTTCACAAACGAAGAGCACGGGTAAATTCCAGACACTGGCCATGTTCATGGTTTCGTGGAAAGTACCCTGGTTATTTGCACCATCGCCTAAGAAACAGATCGCGATCTGATTGGTTTTCTTATGTTTGCATCCCAATGCCAAACCCGCCGCTAATGGAAACGGTTGACCGACTAAAGCATAACCCCCCATGAAATTTGCGGTGGGATCGAAGATATGCATTGAACCACCACGACCACGTGATGAACCCGTTTCTTTACCATATAACTCAGCCATCACCTCTTTCGGTGGTGCGCCTGCCTTTAAGGCATGCACGTGATCACGGTAACCGGTAATCACATAGTCGCCTTTCTCACCGACGCCAACGTTGGCCATTTCCAATACACCAGTGGCAACCGCCTCCTGGCCAGAATACAAATGTAAGAAGCCGCCGATCTTACGTTCGACATAGGCCTCGAAACACCGATCCTCGAAACGGCGGTAGAAAATCATGTCGCGTAACAGACGTATTTTGTCGCTGTCGTTCATTGAAAATCCTTAAGAATGCTTAAATTTAAATTAGGGTCGACCTGTTGATTATTTATTCACCGACCCCATGCCTGAAAGGCGCGTATCATCGGCTTTTTCGCTTATAAAATCAAGGAAATCCCCTATCTCCCTCGTGTGAATAAGGCGGAATCGCTTTATTTATCAGGGGCTTGTAGTAAAGATTCCATTTTTTTGTGTCCAGTCGTAAAGTGATAATTCCAATGGCCGACTTATAGTTTGTGCAAATAAAGAGTATATATAAAGTATGAACGCCGTAAACGAACACCTGATTGCCGAGCAAACCATCCATGCCTGGTGTATCGATATCTCGCAAAGCATCAAGCTGCAGGATATCGATAAACACATGCAACTGGTTTCACAACGCGTGCAAGTTTATGGCATGCCGACCAAGGACACGATTAACTATCGTCAGTGGAAGGCTCGCCGCAAATATGAATTTGCCAATGACTCACTGCTGACCATCAATTTTAAAGAGATTCGCTTGATCAGCAGCACCCCAAAACGCCTGCGCTTTAATACACAGGAAACCATGCTAGGTAAAGATGGCAAGATGGTCTTATTGGATAAGAACATCACGCTCGAATTTGAAGACAATGAAACCTGGCGAGTGATCGAAGAGAAGGTTAATTCATGGCGGGTTAAAAAATTAGATCTGGCAAGTTTTTAACACCACTTCGTATTCGAAAAATACCCTGAAAAAATATAACCTGGTACCGTCATGGCCACCTGCCTCTCACTGAATTCCAGTGTTTAAATATTAAAATCCAATGACACGACCTGATTTAATAGATGGATTCCCTTCGCCAAGGGAATGACATATGGGGAGTAACGAAAAGGGAAGACAAAAAGGGAATGTCGAAGGTGAAATGATGAAGGTCGAATCACAAAGGGGAGCAATTCCCTTCTGCAAGGAAATGACATATGGGCAATGACGAAGGGGGAATCCAGTATTTAAACATGCCCAATAGAGTGTGATACTCTCTTTACATAAATGACTTTTTACACAACCGCTAAATTTTAAATACAGGAATAACCATGAGCAACCAGGATAAATCCTATCGCACAGAGAAAGACAGCATGGGCGAGTTGCAAGTCCCGGCTGAGGCTTTATATGCCGCTCAAACCCAACGTGCAGTTGACAATTTTCCAATAAGTGGCCTGACCATGCCACGCGCTTTTATTCGTGCCCTTGGCCTGGTTAAATCCTGC
>CAMYMO010000065.1 GCA_947259425.1 uncultured Ectothiorhodospiraceae bacterium
GCTGTTTTTGATCAACGTTCGCATTCAACACACGCATGCCGCCAACCAGCACGGTCATTTCAGGTGGCGTCAGGGTGAGTAATTGCGCTTTATCAACCAGCAACTCCTCAGCCGAGACGCTGTATTTTGACTTCTGGTAATTGCGGAAGCCATCGGCAATGGGTTCCAGTACTGCAATGGAGTCAACATCGGTTTGTTCCTGCGAGGCATCCATACGACCCGGCGTAAATGGAACGGTGATATCCATACCAACATTCTGTGCGGCCTTCTCGATAGCGGCGCAACCGCCCAGTACCATCAAATCCGCGATGGAGACCGTTTTTGCAAAGTCAGTTTGGATGCCTTCAAGCGTCTTCAATACCTTCGCCAGTTGCTCGGGCTGGTTTACTTCCCAACTATTCTGCGGTTCCAGGCGGATGCGTGCACCATTAGCCCCGCCTCGCATGTCGGAGCCACGGAAAGTAGAGGCCGACGCCCAGGCGGTCGATACCAGTTCGCTAACCGACAAACCGGAATCCATGATCTTCGCCTTCAATTCAGTGACATCCTGTTCATCGATTAACTCATGATCAACAGCCGGGATTGGGTCCTGCCAGATTAATTCTTCGCTGGGTATTTCCGGGCCAAGGTATCGCGAGCGCGGCCCCATGTCTCGGTGGGTCAGCTTAAACCAGGCTCGGGCAAAGGCCTCAGTGAACTCGTCCGGGTTTTCATGGAAACGACGTGCGATCTTCTCGTATTCCGGATCAAAGCGCAGCGCGAGGTCGGTGGTCAGCATGGCCGGTACGGTACGCTTGGAAGGATCATGCGCTTCCGGTACGGAATTGGCACCGGCACCGCCTTTCGGGATCCACTGGTGGGCGCCGGCCGGACTCTTGGTCAGCTCCCAGTCGTAACCGAACAGGTTCCAGAAAAAGTTGTTACTCCATTTTGTTGGCGTGGTGGTCCAGGTGACTTCCAGGCCACTGGAAATGGTATCACCAGCCATCCCCGAACCATGGCTGCTCTTCCAGCCGAAACCTTGTTCAGTGATATCAGCGGCTTCCGGTTCAGCGCCAACCAATGCGGCATCACCGGCACCATGGGCTTTACCAAAGGTATGACCACCGGCAATCAAGGCAACGGTCTCTTCATCATTCATTGCCATCCGTCCAAAGGTATCTCGAATATCTTTGGCGGCCGCGAGCGGATCCGGGTTGCCATTTGGGCCTTCCGGGTTTACGTAGATTAAACCCATCTGCACTGCAGCCAGTGGGTTTTCCAGTTCTTCGTGTTCGCCGGCATAGCGTTTATCATCCAACCAGGTGTTTTCCATACCCCAGTAGATGTCCTTTTCCGGTTCCCAGATGTCTTCACGCCCACCGGCAAAACCGAAGGTTTTGAAGCCCATGGACTCCAGTGCGACGTTACCGGTAAGAATAATCAGATCGGCCCAGGAGATCTTACCGCCATACTTTTGTTTGATTGGCCAAATTAATCGGCGCGCCTTGTCAAGGTTGACGTTATCCGGCCAGCTGTTTAATGGCGCAAAACGTTGGTTGCCAGTACCTCCGCCACCGCGACCATCAGCGGTACGGTAAGTACCGGCACTGTGCCAGGCCATGCGAATGAAAAAAGGTCCATAGTGACCAAAGTCGGCTGGCCACCAGTCCTGTGATTGGGTCATTAGTTCACGCAGATCTTTTTTCACTGCCTCAAGATCCAGACTCTTGAACTCTTCAGCGTAATTGAAATTTTTGCCCATCGGATTGGACTTTGAGGAATGCTGGCGCAGAATCTCGAGCTTTAACTGATTTGGCCACCAGTCCTTGTTGGTCTGGCCACCGCCTGCGCTATGATGAAACGGGCATTTACTATCAGACATTGTCTTAACTCCTTGGTTGAAGTTTCAGGCATGCTTCGCTTGAAACCGGGTTCTTTAATTGTGTTATCTGCTTTATTTAAAAAAATCTCAGTAAAGAAATACCATTTTTTGCATTGTTAGCTGCGTAACTGCATTCCACTGAGGTAGATGTAAGCCGTGCAAACCATTTTCTAGGCGATAACGTCACTACGATTACGGTAGTACCTCAAAAGTCACTTGCTGATAATCTTTCTCTACAGTATTTAGTTGTATAGCACCATGATCCGTATCAAAAGAAATGACGTTTTGCCATTGTTGCCTCGCCAATTCATGTTTCGTGTTTACATCATAAGCCTTCATTGCTGTTCTCCTTCATTCAGGTGATGAGTTACGCTCACCATTAGATTATCGGGGCGTTTTATTTATTTATAAAATCGTTTATTTATACTAGAATTATTGGTTATATCAATGACTAAGTTTGGCTTGTTTAAGGTGTTAACAGATGAATTTACGCGATTTAAAGTACATTATTGCTGTCGCTGAGACCCACCATTTCGGTAAAGCCGCTGAACGTTGCTTTGTCAGTCAGCCCACGCTTAGCGGACAGATCAAAAAGCTGGAAGAAGGATTAGGTGTGGCCATCTTTGAGCGCACCAATCGGTCGGTGGAGGTCACTCCGATCGGTGAGGAAATTCTGGTCCAGGCGCGCAAGATGATGGAGCAGGCTGATGCGATCGTGCAATTGGCCCAGGCCCATCAGGACCCATTGGCTGGGCCCTTGCGGGTTGGTGCCATTCCGACGATAAGCCCTTATTTGATGCCATTGATTCTGTTGCCGTTGCGCAAGCAGCACCCGAAAATGAAGATGGTGTTGTCTGAAGAGCAGACCGACATCCTGTTAACACGCCTGCATAATCATGAAATCGATGTGGCCATTTTGGCCACGGCCGTCGAGCAGGATGATCTGCAAAGCATGCCTTTGTTTGATGAACCGTTATGGGTGGCTTATCCACGCAAGCATGCCTTTTATCAAAAAGAAAAGATTCGCCGACGCGATGTGGAGAAAGAGAATTTATTATTATTAGCCGAGGGGCATTGTCTAGCTGACCAGGCGAGGGAGATTTGCCATTTAAGCGATCATAAGCAACAGGGGGAAATGACGGATCTGCGTGCGGCGAGTCTGGAAACGTTAATCCAGTTGGTGGCGGCAGACTTTGGTATCACCCTGGTACCGGCGCTGGCGATGCGGGGTTCCTGGACGACAGGCAGCGGTGTGGTCGCGCAACCACTTGAGTGGCCTGATGCGAGTCGGCGTATCTCCTTAGTGTTTCGCCGAAGTTTCCCACGCTATGCCGCACTTGAGGCACTTGCGCATATCATTAAGTCACATTTACCCAACACAGTGAAAATCCTTAAGGAAAAAAGACCAAGAAAACGCAAACGGAAAAAAACGGTTAGCTAAATTAATTACAATGTAGTCTGGCGTACTCACTCAATAATTTAAAAAGACCAATAAGAACCACATGTCTATGAAACCACGCCATCTCATTGAAGCCGCCTATGACCTGACAACCGGTGATGAAGATGCCCGGGTCTGCAAGGATATTCCGCAACAAGCTTGTCAGCACCAGCCACGTAACGCTATTGCTTATATGCTGGCGAACCTGATTAATAAAATTGCAGATGAATTAACGAGTGCCCCTGCCCTGGTTATTATCGTCGCTTGGCGCATCGGCGGTGTTCAGCGGTTTTTTGGTTCCGATTCGCGAAGCCGGTGTATTACTGCCGCAGCTCATGACTCGGCGGTTACCGGAAGTCAGTCACTAGATCGATAACCAGTTTAGATCGATAACGGCTTTTGGAATTGGATGTGTATTTTAAAGTTATGTTAATAAAAGGGCGGTGTTTCAAAATAACATGAAACACCGCCCTCATCTTTGTACCTTAGACTTTCATCGATGTTGATATAACAATCGAAAAGTCCAGGCAGGTTGGACTGCTATGATCGGTTTCAGTTTCAGTTAAGGTCAAAACGATCCAGCTTCATCACCTTGCTCCAGGCAGCGACGAAGTCATTTACAAACTGCTTACCTGCATCATTGGCTGCATACACTTCTGCGATGGCACGTAACTCAGAGTTTGAACCGAAGATCAGATCCACGGGCGTCGCGGTCCATTTAAGCTTGCCGCTTTTGCGATCTTTACCTTGGTAAATACCTTCAGCGGATGACTTCGTCCACTTGGTTGACATGTCGAGCAGGTTGACAAAGAAGTCATTGCTCAAGCTGTCAACGCGATCAGTGAAGAGACCGTGTTTGGAATCGCCCGTGTTGGCACCCAGGGTACGCATTCCACCTATTAATACCGTCATCTCCGGTGCGGTCAGGGTTAACAGGTCGGCCTTTTCCACCAGCATTTCGGTGGGTGTACCGTAACTAGGACTGTAGTAATTACGGAAGGCATCCGCCGTTGGCTCGAGTACCGCAAACGACTTCACATCCGTCATCTCTTGTGCGGCATCCATACGGCCAGGTGTGAACGGGACCGTCACTTTGTAACCGCCGTTCTTTGCGGCCTGCTCGATCGCCGCTGCACCACCCAGCACTATCACGTCGGCCAGCGATACTTTCTTACCGCCACTCAGTGACTTGTTGAATGACTTCTGAATACTCTTAAGTTTATTCAACACCTTTGACAACTCAGCAGGGTTATTGGCGGCCCAGTCTTTTTGCGGGGCCAACTGGATACGTGCGCCATTAGCACCACCGCGCATATCGGAACCGCGGAAGGTCGAGGCCGATGCCCATGCCGTTGTTACCAGCGCTGACACGCTCAGACCAGAGTCGAGAATTTTCGACTTCAGTTTGGTGATATCCTT
>CAMYMO010000066.1 GCA_947259425.1 uncultured Ectothiorhodospiraceae bacterium
GAGTCTCTGGTCCCGTAGTCACGGATGGCGATGTTTTTGAATTCAAATGGGCACCCGATAGTGCCTTTATTGCTTACCGGGCCGATCAGTTGGTTGATAATCGCTTAGAACTGTTTACCGCCAGCCCTGACGGTGTATTGAATCCGAAAGTATCTGGCGCTCTTACGTTTGATGGAGATATTCAGGGCTTTGTCTGGTCTGCCGATGGTTCACGTTTAGTTTATCGTGCCGATCAACTTGTCGATGAACAGTTGGAATTGTTTGTTGCCGCTGCAGATGGTAGTGTGGTAAATAATAAAATCTCTGGAACGCTAACCGTGAATGGGGATGTGTTTTCATTTGCGACCAAATAAATTTTAAATTTGGAACCTATCTCTGTATATTATTTTTGAACTAAGGAGTGGTCGATGAGTTTGATACCCTGTTCTGAATGCAAAAAGGAGATTTCCAGTAACGCATTGATGTGTATACACTGTGGGAATCCCATGGCGGCGTCGGATAATGAACCGGGTAAAATGACGCAGATGTGGAATGCGGTAACCAAGGCCAGAACCCCGATTAATATTTTTGCGCTGGCGATGATGGCCTGCGCTTCGGTATTGGGATTTAGTGCAACCGATATTAACACAGCAGTGTCTCTGACGGCTTTTACTTATGCTATTCATGCATTTTTAGCTGTGACCGCAATGTTTTTTTTAACCATTCTATTTGTCAAAAAGGGTTTGTATCATCCTGAAGATCTGGGCAAGGTAAAATCTGAGGTGCTCAAAGATTTTGGTAAAGACCAACCAATGATCGCGGCTGTTATCATCGTAGTCATGTTATTTTCCTATGGGTATTATCAACAGGATAAATTTGAGAAAATAATAGAGGCAGCACATAGTCAAAAAATTCAGAGCGAACCGTCTGTAGCTGAAAGCAAGAAAAACTAAAGTCTAAACAAAGGGAGTAGGTCTGCTGTTGATGCACTTTGTCGACCTAACCCATCGAGTAAGGCTCTATTTATCCCGATTAATCTATAAATGCTGTTTTAGTATCGTACGTTGCGCACTCAATAACCACTTTTGGGCCTATAAAAGTGGCGAGGAAAATAAGCTATAGTTGTAATCTGATAGAAATAATTACGATTTCTTGTCTGGATAAGTTTGTGAAAACGATCAAATAGTTATTTCGTTGCCATTGATCATATTAGTGTTAAAATTCAAGGCATAACTGGAGTTTACTATGTCAAAGCCTGCAGCACTTTCAGCACAACAGCTATACACCCGATGTGATCCCAACGCATTTTCTTTTAACAGTACTGCAGAGTTAGAAGAAATCAAAGAGTTTGTTGGCCAAGAGCGTGCGATGGATGCACTAAAGTTTGGAGTAGGCATTCAACGTGAGGGTTTTAACCTGTATGTGTTAGGACCGGTCGGTTATGGTAAACATGGCATGATTCGACAATATCTTGAGCAACTTAGCGATGATTCACAGGCTGCAGATGATTGGTGTTACCTGGGAAATTTCTTAGATTCACAAAAACCTATTGCAATATCTTTTCCATCAGGGCAGGGGCGGTTATTTAAACTGGATATGCAACAATTGGTCGATGAGCTACGTACCGCCATACCCGCTGCGTTTGAGTCCGAACAGTATCAAAATCGATTTCAGGAAATTCAGGATAGTTTTTATGAACAAAATCAACAGGCCTTTATTGAATTAAGACAAGAGGCTGAGAAGTATAACATTGCGGTTTTACACACGGACATCGATATAACGTTTGTGCCAAAGAAGGGTGATAGAACAATAACCAGCGAAGAATATGCTGCGCTTGATGAAGAGGAAAAAAAACGGCTGGAACAAATTATTGCTGTGCTGGAAGAGAAAGCTCAATCGATCCTGCGTCAGCGGCTGCAATGGCAACGTGAAGTCAGAGATAAAATAAAAGGGTTAAATCGCGAGGTTGGTTTATTTGCGGTAGGACATTTAATTGATGAATTAAAAGAAAAGTATGTAGAAAACAAAGCTGTACAAAATTATCTCGATAGAGTGCAGGAACATGTGATAGGTCATTTACGAGCTTTTCGACATATTGAAGGGGGTGATGAAATGTTGGGGGAGGAAGTGGAACCTTCTTTTCGTGGCTATGAAATTAATTTGTTGGTGGACAATTCAGATAATAATGGTGCACCAATAATATATGAAGACAATCCGACATTCCAAAATCTTATCGGGCGTGTTGAATATGTTTCTGAAATGGGGACATTGATCACCGATTATATGTTAATAAAACCTGGAGCATTACATAAGGCCAATGGCGGTTATTTAATATTAGATGCAATTAAAGTATTAAGCCAACCTTATGCATGGGAAGGATTAAAGCGAGTAATATCTTCAGGGAGTATAACGATTCAATCATTAGCGGAAATAATTGGATTGGTTAGCACGGTTTCATTACAACCTGATCCAATCCCTTTGGATGTTAAGATAATACTAGTCGGTGAGAGAGCGCTCTACTATTTGTTAATTGAGTTTGATCCTGAGTTTACCGAGCTGTTTAAAGTGGCCGCCGATTTTGAAGACAGTATACCTTGGGATAAAAAAAACAATGAAATCTATGCGCGACTGCTGGCAACCTTGGTACGTAAAGAGAAACTTGCCGAGTTTGATTGTGATGCTGTCGCGCGTCTGATCGAGCATAGTGCTCGATTAGCCGATGACTCTGAAAAACTCTCTACCCACATGCGTTCAGTTGTTGATGTTATGCGCGAGGCAGACTACTGGGCAGCAAAACGCAATGCTGAACTGGTGGCTAAAGTCGATGTGCAAAAGGCCATCGATAAACAGATTTATCGTTCAAGTCGCTATCACACTCGGTTTCAGGAGGAGATCAGTCGTGGCACGATACTCATCGATGTCGACGGAGAAAAAATAGCACAGGTAAATGGACTCTCTGTTATAGAATTAGGTCCTTATGATTTCGCACAACCTTCACGGATTACGGCAACGGCAAGACTCGGTGAAGGTGAGGTGGTTGATATTGAACGTGAAGTCGAGATGGGGGGCGCTATCCATTCGAAAGGTGTACTGATTTTATCTTCTTTTTTAGCGGCTCGTTATGCACGTAATTATCCATTATCGTTAGCGGCAAGTCTGGTATTTGAGCAATCTTATGGTCAAGTCGATGGTGATAGCGCTACGGTCGCTGAATTATGTGCATTACTCTCGGCACTGGCCAATATCCCCATTAAACAGTCCCTGGCGATTACCGGTTCAGCCAACCAGCATGGTGAGGTTCAAGCTATTGGCGGTGTTAATGAGAAAATTGAAGGTTTTTTTGATATCTGCAAGATCAAAGGATTAAACAAACAGCAGGGCGTGATCATTCCCCAATCTAATATTCAGCATTTAATGTTACGCCAGGATGTTGTTGAAGCAGTACAAAAAGGCGATTTTAATATTTATCCGGTGTCTGATATTGATCAGGCCATCGAACTATTGACCGGAGTGACTGCGGGTGAGTCCGATGCAGAAGGAAACTACCCTTCGGAATCTATTAATGGTCGCGTCAATACGCGTCTTGAAGAGTTGGCAAACTTGCGGCATGATTTTGGTAAACCCGCTGATGATGATCACAAACCATGTCCTGAACAGGAAACGGATGAAAAACCATCGGCCTAAATACGATTAAAAAATACACTATATACCATACTAAATAAATGGTAATTAACCGACACATTGTTAATCAAAAATGCACCCTTCCTTCTTCCATAGTCTAATTCATGTTTTTTTGGCATCTGTTGATCTAATGCAATATCTATCTGGGCGGTGAGGACTAAACTTTTGGAGTGATAGCTGATAAATACTCACTACTTTATTAAAAGGAGTAATTGGCCTGGTGTTTACATTTATTCTTCAAACTGGTTTTCGTCGGTTAAGCATGCTGATCACGCTGTTATTGGCCAGCGTTTTCTTAAGCATTAATGCCGCTAGCAAGGATAACCCGGGCGCCATCATACAACTCACGATTGATGGGGCCATTGGACCGGCGACGGCGGATTATATTGAACGCGCGTTGCAGAGCGCAGCAGAGCAAAATGCCGAATTGGTGGTGATCAAGATGGATACACCAGGCGGTTTGGATTCATCGATGCGTGATATTATCAAAGCCATTAGTGTTTCGACGGTGCCTGTCGCGAGTTATGTCGCGCCCACTGGGGCACGTGCAGCCAGTGCCGGGACATATATCATGTATGCCAGTCATATTGCCGCAATGGCACCCGGTACCAATCTTGGTGCAGCGACCCCGGTCTCACTCGGCGGGATGTCACCGGGGGAGAGTAAAGATCAGGAACAGGATAAAACTAAAGACAAAAACAAAGAGTCGTCCCCTGTGATACCCGACAATCAAGATGCAATGCGTAATAAAGTTGTTAATGATGCAGTGGCTTACATCCGTGGCCTGGCAGAGCTGCATGGCCGCAATCAAGCGTGGGCGGAAAAGGCCGTTCGCGAATCGGCGAGTTTACAGGCAACGGAGGCATTGAAACTGAACGTGATTGATATCGTTGCCACCGACATGACTGATCTATTAAAACAAGTCGATGCTAAAGAAGTGATTGTGCAGGGGCGGAAACGCACATTACAAACGACTGGACTGACGGTGCAACCACACGAAATGGATTGGCGCAGTCGATTGCTTAGTGTGCTAACCGATCCTAATGT
>CAMYMO010000067.1 GCA_947259425.1 uncultured Ectothiorhodospiraceae bacterium
CATGTTTTTCGAGTATCTTGGTAATGACCGCAGCCGCGGTTGCGCTATCTTCGACAAACAAAATATGGCCGATTAGGCCGGAATGGCGTTGTACGAAGGAACGGATAAATCCACCGAAGGCCTTATAACCCTGCGACTTGTCGAAATAGTCGGTCACCCCGGCCTCGAAGCCTTCTCGAAGCAGACGACTATCGGCATCACCAGAGACCACGATAATGGGAATGTAGCTGTGCGTCTTAGACGCCCTGACTTCACGGCTGAGTGCCAGACCATCCATATCAGGCAGCATTAGCGCAGTCGATACCAGGTCATACTTGCTGTGATTGAGCAGAGTGAGCGCTTCCTTACCGGTTGCACAGGGGTATATCTCGGCATTACTGACCTCTTCCTGTAGGATTCGGGTCAAGATAGCACGAGTCACGGAGGATCCGTCTACAACAATAATACGTGTTTTATGCTCATTCATCGCAAATATAATTACATTTTTATTGTGTGTTTATAGCGGTGTTGCTACCAACATGCAAATTTGGGGGGTTAACCAGCCTTTAACGTGGCTCGATCTCACGTAGATGTCGACTAACGGCAATCCACGAACCCCCCAGGCCAAGCCCAATACTTAACACTAGTATGGTAAATATCGTACCAAAATCCATTTTATGAAGGGCAAATTCACTTTGATACAAGCCAGCCAGGTTTTCCACCGGGCCACTGATCAGCAGTAGGCTCAAAAAGACTAAAATCAGCGCGATTAATCCCCCGATAAAGCCATACCAGAAGCCTGTATAAAGGAATGGACGTCGAATAAAGCCGTTGGTGCCGCCAATCAGCTTAACAATCACGATCTCATCGCGGCGGTTTTGGATGGCCAGACGAATGGTGTTGCCGACCACCAGCAGCACACCGATCGACAACATCAGGCCCAGTACAGTGACACCACGACGGACTATGTCCATGATGGCGTATAGGCGTTGTACCCATTCACTATCGAGTTGCACTAACTCAACCTGTTTATAGGTGTTGAGCTGTTTGGCCAGTTGCTCAACCTGGCTGGCATCGTTATGTTGTAGTTTGGGCGTGACCACGAGCGTGGCGGGAATGGGGTTTTCGTCAAGCGCCTTAATCGCGGCCTGGTAACCGCTGCGCTCTTTAAACTCCTGTAGTCCTTTTTGTTTGGAGATGTACTCGACTTCAGCAATCTCGGGCAGTTTACGCAGTTTGTTTGCCAGCGACTGGGCCTGTTTTTCTGAGATTTTCTGCTTCAAAAACAGCGAGACCTTGGCGGCCCCCTCCCAACCACCACTGATTTGTTGGGCATTATTTAACAGTATGTGCATGCCAGTTGGCAGGGCCAGCGCAATTCCAATCACGGCTGCGGTCATAAACAGGTTGAAAGGGGCACGCCATAATAATCCCAGGCTATAAAAAAACACCTGGGCGTGGCGCATAAAATAGGTTTTGATGCTGGTCAGTAGACCGGGGCGATCACGGCCTTCGACATCCTCGAATAGCTGGTCTGGGCGGTCATTCATGCTAGTGTGGAATCCCCTACCAATTGGCCGTTTTTCAACACCAGGATGCGTTGCTGGAGGCGTTTGATCATATCCAGATCATGGCTGGCGACCATCACAGTGACACCGACCTGCCGAAACTGCTCAAAAATCTGCATGATTTCCCAGGATAATTCCGGATCAAGGTTACCGGTGGGTTCATCGGCGAGTAATAACGGAGGTTTGTTGACGACCGCGCGGGCAATGCCGACCCGTTGTTGCTCACCACCAGACAAGGTAATCGGAAAGCTTTTTTCACGTTTGAGCAGGCCCACTTTATCGAGTGCGGCGCGGGTGCGACGCGCAATCTCGCGCGGCGGTTGTCCTGAAATTATCAGGGGTAAGGCCACATTGTCATAGACGGTGCGGTCGAATAAAAGCTGGTGATCCTGGAAAATAATGCCAATGTTGCGTCGAAACATCGGAATTCGGCGGTTGTTGACCTTGGAGGTGTTTTCACCATTGATCAGGACCTGGCCACGTGAAGTGCGTTCGATCAGGGCAATGAGTTTTAATAAGGTGCTTTTACCGGCGCCGGAATGGCCCGTTAAAAAGGCCATCTCACCTTGCTGCAACTCAAAACTGACGTTAAGCAGGGCATCGTGTCCACTTTCATAGCGTTTACAGGCCTGGATAAACTGGATCATTTACTAGCACACGGTGAGACGGTGTGACCCCCTTAATCGTTGTTTTAATATTCTATTTATTCAGGTCAAGCAAAGCGTCGACAAAAGTCTCAGCATCAAATACCTGTAAGTCGTCCAAACCTTCACCGACACCGATAAATCGAATCGGAATATTCAGTTGTTTGGCGATGGCAAATACAATACCACCTTTTGCGGTACCATCAAGCTTAGTGAGGGTAATTCCGGTCACATTGACGGCCTCACTGAACAGCTTGGCCTGTACCAGGGCATTCTGGCCGGTACTGGCATCAAGCACCAACATCACCTCTTGAGGGGCTTTCGAGTCATGTTTTTGCATCACTCGCTTGACCTTCTTTAATTCATCCATCAAGTGAGATTGGGTCTGCAGGCGCCCTGCGGTATCGGCGATAATCACGTCAACCTTTCTCGCCGTTGCGGCCTGCATTGCGTCGAACACCACCGCAGCGCAATCGCTACCGGTTTGTTGGGCGATCACGGTAACGTCATTGCGCTCCCCCCAGGTTTGCAGTTGCTCGATCGCCGCTGCGCGAAAGGTATCACCGGCGGCTAACAGAATTTTTTCGCCGGCATTTTGTAGGTGTTTGGCAAGTTTACCGATGGTGGTGGTTTTACCGGCACCGTTGACGCCGACCACCAGAATGCTGAACGGGTCAGCTTGCTCGGGGATCTGCAGCGGCTGGCTAATGGGGGCGAGCATGCTGACTAATTGTGAGCGCAGGGATTTAAATAAGGCCTCGCCATTGGCTAATTGCTTGCGGCTGGTCTGTTCGGTCAGCGCCTGGATAATTTCCTGCGTGGCCTCAACACCCACATCCGCCATTAATAACGCGGTTTCAATGTCTTCGAATAAATCATCATCAATCTGACGCTGGCCAAGGACGAGATCGCCCAGCCCGGAACTGAGTTGCTTGCGGGTATTTGACAGACCGTCGCGAAGGCGGCCGAACCAGGATTTTTCTTCAGGAGTATTATCTTTGGGTTTTTTGAAACTAAATAAAGCCATGCTAGTCTAGAATGCTAAGTTGCTTGCGTAGCGTAATTGCTGGCAAGTGCGCTATCCTACCATTTGCAGGACCTGCGCGTTAGTAAAAAACGAAACCGATTAAAAAATGGACCCAATATGCGACGTTATCAATCTGTATTATTTTCCAGTTTATTGACTGGCTGTTTGCTTGGCAGTACTTTTTTTGTACAGGCAAAATCCAATGTTCACGAATACGAACTGAGTAATGGTTTAAAACTTCTGGTTAAAGAAGATCACCGAGCCCCGGTTGTGGTCTCCCAGGTTTGGTATAAGGTGGGTGCGAGCTCTGAGCACAACGGCATCACCGGGGTCTCGCATGTACTTGAGCATATGATGTTCAAGGGCACTAAAAAGATCAAACCCGGCGATTTCTCCAAGATCATTAAGGAAAATGGCGGACGTGATAACGCGTTTACGGGTCGAGACTATACGGCCTACTTTCAGTTATTGGAAAAAAGTCGCCTGGAAGTCAGTTTTGAAATGGAAGCGGATCGGATGCGCAACCTGATCATTCCGGAAAAAGAATTTATTAAAGAAATTGAAGTCGTAAAAGAAGAGCGCCGTATGCGTACGGATGATAAGCCGCGTTCTTTAACCTATGAGCAGTTTAATTCGGCTGCTTATGACAACAATCCCTATAAAAATCCAATTATCGGTTGGATGAATGATCTGGATAATATGAACGTGGCTGATCTTCGTCAGTGGTATGATATGTGGTACACGCCAAATAATGTTACCGTGGTGGTTGCTGGTGATGTTGATCCGGAAGAAGTGTATTCACTGGCGAAAAAACACTTTGGGCCGATCGCAAGGCATCAGGTCCCGGAACTTAAGCCACGCCAGGAACGTGATCAAATCGGACCACGCCGAGTCGTGGTCAGGACTCCTGCACAAGTACCTTATATGTTAATGGGTTATAAAGTACCGGTATTACGCACGGTCGAAGAAGACTGGGAACCTTACGCGCTGGAAGTCCTCGCCGGAGTGTTAAGCGGAAGTGGCAGTTCTCGACTACCAAAAATTCTGGTTCGTGAAAAACAAATCGTTGTCAATGCCGATGTCGGCTACAACATGCATGCTAAACACGATGAGGTATTTTTATTTGATGCGACACCTGCACAAGGACATACCGTACAACAGGCTGAACAAGCGATACGTGAACAAATCGATTTACTTAAAAACAACAAAGTGAGTGACGCAGAACTTGATCGTATTAAAGCACAAGTGATTGCCGGCGATGTTTATGAAAAAGATTCGGTATTTTATCAGGCAATGGTGTTAGGTACCCTTGAGACCGTTGGACTGAATTGGCAAATGGCAGATGAGTATCTGGCCAGGATAAAAGCCGTTACTGCTGAGCAAGTACAACAGGTTGCGCAAAAATATTTTGTCGAAGATCGACTCACCGTGGCCGTATTGGAACCGCAAAGTATGGCGAAAAAAACTCAGCGTCAATCT
>CAMYMO010000068.1 GCA_947259425.1 uncultured Ectothiorhodospiraceae bacterium
GGTTAGTGTATCGTAAAGGCTGGCTGGGCAAAATTAAAATGCTTGAATCAAAAGAGATAGATTATTCGTATTGGCTCTAAGTAGTATAAAAATGGGCGGGATAAATTTAGGCAGGATAAGCCAATCTCATTTTAAGCGCCGGTTATACCCGGCCAAGTTTAAGCTAAGCTCTAGATATAAATTCACGTGTCTCACTATTGACCTTAATAATTTCCCCCGGCGTTAGGTATTCCGGCACCTGCACGACCAGCCCGGTACTGAGCGTAGCCGGTTTGGTGCGAGCGGACGAGGAAGCCGATTTCATGCCCGGTGCGCACTCGGTAATCTCGAGGGCCACGGTTGCCGGCAATTCAATGGCGAGTACGGCATCATCGGCGATCAACGCGCTGATACCTTCCATGCCATCGAACAGAAAATCCAGTTCATCTTCGAGCGCCTCGTCAGACAAGGTGTATTGCTCATAAGATTCCGTATCCATGAAGGTACAGCCATCCCCGTCGCGAAAAAGCATTTGCACCGATCGCCTGACCATATCAACGGCCTCAATGTTTTCGTCCCCTTTGAAACGGCGCTCGAATTTTTGTTGTGAGACCAGGTCTTGCCCGCGTACTTTATATAAAGTACTACCACTTCGAGATGACGGAGATTGAACTTGCAGGTCTTTGACCAGGATACTCTTGCCATCAAATTTGAACACCATGCCTTTTTTGATTTCGTTCGCTTTCATTTGCGGATTTGCCTGTTATTTTCCAACAGCGCGTATTCTAGCGTGAAAACGAAATCAGGTTGATGTCTTTCTGCTTAGTAAGTGTCAATCGGGTCAACATCTAACGACCACCGCACCTTGTAGGCCTTAAGGTTTTCGATGTGCTCAAGTCCACGGGCTAAAAAGGCTTGCAGTTTTGCTCGGCTGGAAGCCTGGACAATGAGTTGGGCGCGGAAGCGTCCGGCTCGTTTTTCCATGGGGGCGGGCATCGCACCATACAATTGAATCTGCTCATTGGCGAGTGGCGCCAGACATTGTCGGATCTGTTGTAAAAAATCCTGTGCTGAATGTCGATCCACCGCCTCAGCACGAAATATCGCCATCGCAGTGTAAGGCGGCAGCCCAACCTCTTTGCGCTCAGCAAGCAGCTGACGCGCAAACTCTGGATAACCGGACTGAATCAGGGTGAGTACCTGCGGGTGATCGGGGTGATGGGTCTGTATGTAAACCTCGCCGGGCTGTTCGGCTCGTCCGGCCCGTCCAGCCACCTGCAGGATTAATTGTGCCATGCGTTCCGGCGCGCGAAACTCCGGGCTATGCAGACCCTGATCGGCATCGATAATGCCGACCATGGTGACATTTGGGAAGTGATGACCCTTGGCTAACATTTGGGTGCCGATCAGGATCTGTCGCTGTCCTGCCTGTACTTTTTGCAGCAACTTTTCCAGGCTGCCTTTACGCCGGGTGGTATCGCGATCAATGCGTATCACATCCACATCTTGAAAGCGTTTTTGTAAGGCTGTTTCGATGCGTTCGGTTCCGGCGCCAATATTGAGCAAATTTTCACTTTGGCAGTCACCACAGGTGTGATCAGCTCGGCGCTCACTACCACAGTGATGACAGCGCAGACGTTTGTCGATCTGGTGATAGGTCATGTTGGTTTCACAACGCGGGCAGTGAGCAATCCAGCCGCAGTCAT
The DNA here is from genome assembly GCA_947259425.1 of uncultured Ectothiorhodospiraceae bacterium. Lineage (GTDB taxonomy): Bacteria > Pseudomonadota > Gammaproteobacteria > UBA6429 > Thiohalophilaceae > SZUA-24. The sequence continues at coordinate 1,686 of CAMYMO010000068.1, forward strand.
GACACATCAGGGTGGGTGAAAAACCTCGTCGGTTTAAAAATAATAACACCTGTTGATTATTATCAAGGTGAGTTTTCATCACCTGCACTAATCGGTCAGAGAGACCTTCATCAATGGGTTGGCTGCGCATATCGAGCAGTTTCAGTTGTGGTGGTTTGGCATTGCCAGCCCGCTGTTTAAGCGTGAGCAGGTTAGAGCGGCCTTGTTGCACATTGCTCAGGCTTTCCAGTGACGGCGTAGCGGAGCCGAGTACAATCGGTGCATTATTGTGTGAGGCACGCCAAATCGCCAGATCACGAGCGGAGTAGCGAAAACTATCTTGTTGTTTATAAGACGCGTCATGCTCCTCATCAACAATGACCAATCCGATATCTTTCATTGCGGTAAAAATGGCTGAACGTGTGCCCAGCACCACATCCAAATCCCCGCATCGGGCAGCGAGCCAGGTATGTAAGCGTTCGCTATCACTCAACCCTGAATGCAGCACCCCAATACGGCAGCCAAGACGTTTGGAGAAGCGCTGGATCATCTGCGGGGTGAGACCAATCTCAGGGATCAGGACCAGCGCCTGTCGACCTTGTTTGATGCAGGCCTCAATAGTGTGCAGGTAGACCTCCGTTTTGCCCGATCCCGTTACCCCTTCGAGTAAAAAAGTCTTGTATTGCCCCAGGGAATCGGTGATCGAATTTACCGCAGATTTTTGTTCGGCGTTTAGATCGGGCCCGGCTTCGCCATCACCTTGCCAGATGTCTGCCTGGCCTTTTTGTTCATATGTTTGCAGCCAATTTCGGCTGCTCAGTTTTTTAATAACCTCACTGCAACCTGGAAATTGTTCACGTAAAGCGGTGTCACTGAGTTCAGACTGTTGTAATGCCTGCATGATGGCACGCTGGCGAGGCGCTCGCTGCAAACTCGTTAGATCAACGTGCTCACCTTCTGGCGTTAACGACCATATGAGTTGGCTGGGGTATTCAGCCGCCTTTCCCTGACGCAGTAAGGCGGGCATGGCGGTATTCAATACGTCCCCGAGCGCGTGTTGATAATACTGGGCAGCCCAATTGAGCATGGCCCATAGTTCTTTTGGCCAAAGCGGTTCCCGGTCAATCACCTCCTCGATGCTTTTTAACTTAACCCCGTTAGGTGTATTGGTACTGGTTTCCGCGGCAATCACCGCGAGCAATCTGCGTCGTCCAAACGGCACCCAAACTCGGCAACCGATAGCTTGCTCGCTTAACGATTGATTTGATGTGTAGGTAAACAGTCGTCGTAAGGGAGTTGGGACGGCTATTTTGAGGTACTGAATTGGCTGACTTGGCATAGCGGTAGGTTATCAAACTCAAAGCAAGTCAGGGTCAGGAATCGCCTTTAAGCTTGTTTAAATCAAGCTTGAATCAACTTCTTTCTCGTTAATTTGGGCTAAGTGTTTGAGCTCAAATAGGAATGTGGTTATCCACAAAACCTGTGGATAAGTTTGTGGATCAATTGTTGTAATCGACGGATTCGGCGCGCCAATATTACGTTTTTATTAAAATGTTTAATTTTTAGACTTACGTGAAAATCATTAAAAAACAATTGCTTACACTATTTTTTATGCATTAACTAACGGTTTTTGTCAAAATTAAGGGCATTTGCAGCCAAACAATTTACCTTGTGCATAAATCAGGAGATTCTGATATTTCGCTTCGAAACTTTTTTAAAAAGTCAATCCTTTTATTTTTGGGGATATGAAGATAATAAGGTCAATATGATACAGGCTGGTACGCATATCGCATTAGTTCGTATCAGTTCGAATCCGCTGTTTGAAGCCCGGGTGCCGGCAGGCCATCAATACTGGTGGCATTTTTTTCTAATTGATATTCACGGATGCCATTTTCGCCCCGCTTGGTTGCCCATTTGCTCAACAGATCCCGTTGTGCGTCCAATTCCATTAGCGGTACACCAAAGCCGCATGAGGTTTGCACCCGCTCGACTTGCTGGTGAAAGATTTGTCGAACGCCCGGTATGTCATCAGCAAAGTGTGAACGATATTCTGACCAGCTATCGTCGTCAGGCCGAATGACCCTGCCTTGCCCATACAGCCGTAATATTTGCGGCGCTCCCGTGAAGGCACAAAACATCACGGTAAGCCGAGCATTCTCGGTGAGATGCGCTGCGGTTTCATTGCCACTGCCGGTGAGGTCAAGAATGATAATTTCGTGCTCATTCAACACACGAAAACTGTCCAGACCACGCGGTGAAAGATTGATATGACTGTCGGCCGCGAGCGGCGCTGAGGCGATGAAATACATAGGTTGTTTGCTAATCCAATCGGCAAGTTCGGGCGTGATGGAAGGGTGCACTTTAGCCATTTAAACTTTCCTTTTTAACAATCATCTTCCTGTTGTATTGCAAATTATATGAATCACTTTAGAGTAACGGAATTAGTGGCTCGATGTAATCAATTGTTAGCGAAATTCAATCCTTTATCCTTGGTAAAAATGGAGATGAATATTAAAGATATCGAACAAAAAATTAGTCAGTCGACCGGGCAAGCATTTGTTGTCGATAATCAGGGGACGATCGGTGGCGGTTGCATTAATACGGCAATGAAGCTGAGCGGTTCGGGTCAGACTTATTTTATAAAGTTAAATACGGCGAATCGGCTGGCGATGTTCGAGGCAGAAGCGGCCGGTTTGGATGAGTTAGCGAAAGCCGATGCGGTACGTGTTCCGAAGTCTATTTGTACAGGGGTGTCCGGCACGCAGGCCTATATTGTCCTTGAACATTTAGCGATGGGTGGACACGCGCGGGGGGTGATGCATGAGTTTGGTGAGCAGCTTGCGCGAATGCATCAGTATACGAATGAACGGTTTGGTTGGTCCCGTGAAAACACCATCGGTGCGACGCCGCAGGAAAATACCTGGGCCGATAGCTGGCTCGATTTTTATGCCGAATCACGCTTAAGATTTCAAATCGAGATGGCGGCGGATCGGGGCATAGGCTCTGCGGCGGTCGACAATACC
>CAMYMO010000069.1 GCA_947259425.1 uncultured Ectothiorhodospiraceae bacterium
CAGATCAGAGTTCGAGTCAGGCGAGCAATCAATCGCAAGCTCAAACTCAGGGCCAGGGTCAGAAACAAGGCAACCAGGGCAATCGCCGTGGTCGTCGTGGTGGTCGTCGACGCCGTAGCGGTAATCAAAATCGTGACACTCAAAATAGTAACCCGGGCGCGGATGCGAGTTCGGCCAGTACGGCGTCTCAATCTGGACAACCGTCGGCTACTACCCCATCAAACCCGGGGAATCAGCCTAATAGCCCGGCTCAAGGCGCAAGCTCAGCCCCTTCGGCATCCAGTCAGGTGACAAACCAAAGCAGCCCTGCCCCCGCGCAACAGGCAGCAATCCCAGCAAAACCAGCTGAACGGCAGGAGGCCAAGCCGCCTCAATCTGCTCCTCAGGCGCCTAGCCAGAAATCTAATCAAACATCTGAGCCTGCCGCCAAACCAGAAATCAAAGAGCCACCGGCCAGTTCATCCTAACCGCCAATAAAGTAATTCCTTATACGTCCGATAGTTAACTTGAGTAGTACTCAGGTTAACTATTGATGCGTGTATCGGTTCTAATTTTATTATTGTCTATGGTCATCCCCCATTCCGTTTATGCCGGCGGTGGAGGTGGTGGTGCTAGCCCGTATTTTGAGATCCAGACGCCCTTTGTGGTTAACCTGGCCGACAAAGGCAGCTTGTCTTTTTTACAAGTCAATGCGCAATTGAAGCTTAGAAAGAACACCATCAAAGATCACTTGTTTATGCATTTACCTGCGATTCAACACACTATTATGTTACTGCTAAGTGAGCAAACCGCGTCCGATGTTAAAACGGTTGCGGGCAAACAAAAGCTCAGGGAAAAAACCTTAAAAGAAGTTCAAGATCTACTGACGACACAAATCGGTGATGCCGCGATTGATGATATTTACTTTACGGCCTTTATCGTCCAGTAAAAGAATCGTTTAGTCATTAAAGAAGTATTAACTGGCTTTACGGTTTTTAATATCAGCAATCAAACCTTCCGAAGCCGCCGTCACCATATCAAACACATCTTCAAAGCCCCTGGCACCGCCATAATAAGGATCGGGTACTTCTGATTTTTGCAGCTCAGGCGCGTAGTTTAAAAATAAATTTATTTTATCGTGATGCAATTCAGGACTGAGTGCGAGCAGGTTCGCATGATTGTCGGCATCCATTGCAATAATATAATCAAAAAGATCAAAGTCATCGACCGCCACACTGCGTGCGCGTAAATCGCTGATATCAAAACCACGGTTTTTTGCGGTGGCCTGCGCGCGTCGATCGGGTGGCTCCCCAACATGATAGGCATGTGTGCCAGCCGAGTCGGTTGTGACCGAATCAGATAAGCCATGCTCTTCAATTAATTGACGAAACACACCCTCAGCGGTAGGCGAACGACAGATATTGCCCATGCAGACAAAAAGAACTTTTGTATTTTTCATATTTTACAACTTGTAGTCAGATATTCATGTGCCATCAGGCGCTATAAAGTTTATTAGAGAGCTTTAAAATTTATTAAAGCCTTATAAAATCAATTAGTTGCACTGCTTTATTGAAATTTAATACGAAGCGAATAGTACCTATTTTATACACGGTCGTCGATGCTGGAATTAAAATTTCACTCAATCATCCTGGGTTATTATATCGTTTTGTCGACACCATTCTTTCAAGGCATCTTGCAGGGCTTGATTTTCATATGCGTACCATTTATCTATCAAGCCTGTTTTCGTTAGAAAATCCTTGAATCGAGAATAAGCTCCTTTACGCTGAAACATGGCCTCAATAACGTGAAACTCGTCGGCTAAATAGTCATGGGCAAATGCTAAAACTAATTTTTTTTCCGAGGCCGAGTTGCTTTTTATTCGGAATTTCGATGTATTTAGGATCATCGATATCGGCTGGTAATTCATCCGGACTATCAGCAAATTCAGAATACCAATAAATCTTACCGGTCTCTTTGCATAGAAACGCCTGGTGTTCATACGGCTGCCCAAAACAAACAAAATTAAAGGCATCGTCTAATTCGTCATATTTTATAGCCATATTATTTACGCATACGAAATATGTTTTCTCTAACAAACCGCCAATGAAAAGATATATATAATTCTATTCGCCCTATTGGTTTAGTGTAAACAACACTTTTTATATTTTTTGCCGCTTCCACAGGGACAGGGATCATTACGACCTACACGTTGTTCACGACTTCGTACGGGTTTTGGTGACGACAAATTATCATCCCGCCTTGTTAGCCAATAGGCGTGTATCTCGCGAACATTGTTAACAATCTCATTATGGGCAGCCTTAAACGCATCGTCACTCAAATCATGCGCTGGCCAATGCAGCAGGCTAGTGAAGGCAAGCACGGGTTCCAGCAAGCTATCCATTTTCTCACCACCTTCTATCCACTGTTCCGCGCTAAGTGCCATCCCGCGAGCGTATCCTTCACACCATTCATCGACAATGGTGAATGTCTCGCCTTCAAACTCTCGCTCATAAAAAATAGGAAAGAATCTATCCGGTTCCTCAACTAACGTGGCCGCAATGGTATTCATGTGTCGCATCAATAACGAAAAAATCGTTTCAAATTCCTTTTCATTACGCCAATCGGGCTCGAAATCCCCCCAAAGTTCCGCTAACCATTGCGAAGGGGGCATCATGACGGGGCCGCTCACCAGTGCAGTGAAAAAGCCGTCTAATGTAGAAATATCCAGTACACCTTCGTCTCGAGATTCGGTCTCGGCATCTTCAGCAATGCGATATAGCATAAACTGATCAAGCTGATCCATTTCTTGTTCATTCAAAGGGGTAAACAGGTCAGTCATGTCTCGTATTGGGCTGTTATTAAAACTTTAATCGATTAAATTTCATAAATTATATACAAATTATATGTAACTTTGATCTTTTTCATGTTTAACTAACTTTAACCAACGATGTCTTATAAATAGATTAAATATTACCAAACACTTATATCGCAGTAAACCGGGGTCAGAACACAATAAACGCTAATTTTGAGACCTGTCGAGTTTGACTGCCAGTCAAACGCACCGAATATTTTCCAGCATAATCAAGGCCCTGGCGTACACGGTTCACTATTTTCAGTGTATTATCTTGAATATTGATTCAAATCAAACTAATTTCAATGAGAACATGACTTATTTATTTTTAGTTCAGGTAAATCCCTATGGGTGAATTACACATTACCCTGGTACAACTGCGCGGCATGATCGGCAAGCAGGTTTTGCATAATGCTCGGGCCTATCAAATCATTGAAGTATTGGAATACAGTCAGGAACTGGTATTACAACACGCGCTGAATGAAACCGATATTCAATTGAATCAACACGGTGATGCACATCGCCGGGTGCCTGCCACGACGACGGTCCCGGTTTTAACGGCTGACAGGAATGAATTGCACCCTACCTTTCTTGCGTTGGATCTAATTAATTAATCAATTTTACCGCAACTTTACATATTTTTAATAAATATAAATCATGTGAGCGTGCAGCTTGTCTCCGTCACAGGTACCAGTAAAGCGAACCGAGCTCTTACTAAATTTTGCCGCCAATGCGCCACTCAATATCTCTTTAAAAACGGTATTGCTATTAGGCACAATGACCTCGACCGTATTCGTTGGGCAACCTGTTTGCCAATCCCCACCTTCAGCATAAACAGCAATATTAGAGGTTTGGCCCATAATTTGAATCCGGCTGATTAAAAGGTTATTTGTTGATTCCGCCATAGCTGTAACAGGCAGACATAACGCTAGAATCAAAATACTTAAACTCATTCGCTTCATTTTAATTTCCTTGATTTATATAAAAATAATAAGCCAGGAATAAGAGATAGAAGACGCAATATAAACCAGCCTCTTTCCTTCCTCCTGGATAAAACCAACGTTCAACTAAATCAACCCAGTGCTGCACATCGTCATGTGCTCTAAAAAATTGGGTTCTCGTTCTGGCCCACTCAACAACAAACATAGTTTATACTTTCAACCCCTCACTGAACCATCCAAACATGAACACCACTATTGCATTGATCTGTGCCAGAGGAATCAACTGCCAGCTGTTTACCGGTTGTTTGCGCTGTCAGTGCGACCGACATCATCATCGACAATGCTTTAGATGATATCTTAGGGTGAGCATCTGAAATCCTGATATATCCTGGATTGGCTATACAGCCCCATCGATCATTGACTGGATTCGAAAACCAAATTTCAATTGTCTGGATATCATTTTGTTCTCCAATAACCTTCGCTGCGATTACATTCCCCTGCGTATCACCGGTGGTAATTCCATGGCTTAAAACCGGGAAAATGACCAAACAAAGGACTATCATCATTAATTTCTTTTTCATAGTACACTCCCATCTACTTGCTTTTAAAATCTATTCATTAAATGACAATGTTTGGGAGGGAATAGTTAAGTTATATGCATAATATTTTACCTTTGAGCTTTTTCACTCTGACTCCAAACGTGTACTTCTCTTAAAGGTCTTTGTTCGATAAAAAAAACACATTTTTAAGCCTGTTTTAGCAGCCTTTTCTAAGGCTTTCTATCATCGTTTCAGTGACTTATCTTGGTCCAACCCAGTTCAGTCTACGGATAAACATAGACAGAGACCGAGTTTGTGAAAAATGGCGAATTAATATTCCTTGCTCCATTACCATCTCTTATCGTGGCTGGA
>CAMYMO010000070.1 GCA_947259425.1 uncultured Ectothiorhodospiraceae bacterium
ATGAGTAACGATAAATGGTTGTCGTGACGATGAGATAATTCAACTTCTCGATCGAGGCATCGATCCATTGAGGCTCGATTATTTACCCCGGTCAGACTATCCATTTGGGCTGAAATGAGCGCCTTTTGGTATTGGATTGCATTTCGTAGTGGATAGACCAGATGAAAAATGAAGTTTTCTAACTGCTCCATTTCATCTTCTGAAAAACGTTTGTTACGAGTGAATTTTAATTCGCCCAGGCCATCGGATGCGATGCGTAAACGATATGCGCAGCTATGACGTTCTAGTTTGCCGATCTTGATATCTAAATCCATAGCGGCAAACTCATATTGAATACCTCCAAATTTAACGGTTTCACGAACGGATTCCACGAAATATTGAAGAATACTCTCTATTTCTAACGATGTTTGCAGTAAGCCGGCAAGTTTTAAGGTTCTTTGCAGTTCAGGTATATCAAAATCGGCAACATTGGCTAACGGCTCGTGTTGTGTCGTTTTTGCTTGTGGTTCATTTCTACCTGTTATTGTGTGTATAGCCATACTGTGTTTACTCTTATCGCTCGAATTTGTCGTGATAACTCTGTTATGCGAATCTCGTGCCAAATGAAAAGCGCAAAACTGTGATCTGAAACAGACTGTAAATCAATTAGTTAGTGGAGATTAAGGTCGCTATAGTGTAATTCGTCAAATTTCCGTCATCGTTTGTTCGGCAGGATTCCAACGAAAATGTTTGCCGTTCGGCCAGCTTGTGCCGGGATCCATAAAGTAGACAAAGGCCTTGGTGACCGATTCAGGCGACAGGTGTTGGGTGGGATCGATGCCGGGCAGGGCCTGTCGTCTTAACGCTGTATTCACCGCGCCCGGCTCGAGTGAGTTGAGGTGAATATTGGTGTTCGTTTCCCATTCGTCGGCGATGGTTTCAATCAGATTTAAACAGGCAGCCTTGGGGCTAGAGTAGGTTCCCCAATAAGCTCGGCCATGTTGGGCAACCTGATCACTCAGGTAGATACAGGATGCTTGTTCTGCTTGATTGAGTACAGATGAACAATATTTTAAAAATAAAAAATTGGCGGTTAAATTTATTTTAAGGGCACGATTCCATTGTTCGAATTCGATATGGGTTATAGGTCCATGCTGCCCGAGTACTGCGGCATTAAGTATGATTCCATCAAGTTGCTTGAAATTGTCAGCAATCGCTTGTGTCAAGTTCAGGTAGTCTTGTTCATTTGCTTTTTCTATATCCAACGGAAATATGGCGGGCTGCGGTCCTCCATTTTGTTCGATGTCGTCGTATACTTTTTCGAGTTGTTTGACTGATTTATCGAGCAATATTATGGTCGCGCCGAGTTTAGCTAATGCGGTGGATAAGCTATGCCCCAGTTCATCGGTCGCACCGGTTACCAGGATGGTTTTTCCATCCAGGGCTTGTTCAGTAGGTGTATAGTCGCTAATAGAAATCGTCATGTTTGTCATTTTAAGTTAGCTTAAATTTGATTTATTAATTCGGCAGTTCGTTTGCCGCTGATCACAGCGGACTCAATGGTCGCAGGGTAAGATGTTTTGGTGTAATCACCTGCTAACCAAAGGCCATTTATTCGGGTTTTGTTGTCTGGTCGTAATAAGTCTATACCAACCCGACAACTGTATGTTGCGCGCTTTTCCCGAATAATTTTAACATCATCTGCCTGCGGCCAGTGCGGAAAACAGTTTGCAAGTTCAGATTTTATTGTATTGGCTAGTTGATCATTATCGAGTTGCATATGAGGACCAGGACCACTGATAACAACCGCAATCAGTCCAGGTTGACCGGCGACATCACGACTGACTATCCACTGCGAAGTGGTACCTAATAGTGCCTGGATAGGAAGGTTGGGTCGTACGCTGGTTGGGTATTTTACATAGGCAGTCACAATCGGATTATAGCTAAAACTATTGAAGTTATAGGCTATATCATGCAAAGCAGAATGATCTTTAATTAATGGAAGACAGGCATGCGGGGGTAGCGCCAGGACCACATGATCAGCCTTATACACTTCATTTTCGCAACGAACACCGACGACATGTCTTTGCACAATGTCGATATTGGTTACCCGTTTACTTAAATGGACTGTCCCTGAGTGTTGTTCGATAAAATCAGATGCAGGATCAGGTAATAATGCACCTAAATCGATTTTAGGAATTACCAGATCAGCGTCTTTGTGGGAACGGCAAAAGGTGTCATGTAATATCCGAACAAAAACTCTGGCCGAAGCCTCTTCGATTGGTGTATTTAAACTGGCCAGGCAAAGGGGTTCCCATAATGCTTTAATATTATTTTCAGTTTGTTTTTCATTGGATAGAAGTTCGCTGACGCTTATATCACTTTCATAAAATACTGAGTTTGAAAATAATTTCGAACCAAAAATTAAAGCATGCCATCGATCCCTGGCGGAAAACCCTTTTGCTTTTAATAAACCAATGAATAAATTTAGTGGCGTCAATAACGCCGGTAATTTAAGGTTAAATTTGCGGCCGCCACAATATTGGAATAATAAATTAAGTGCTCGTCGGTCGATAGACTTTGAGAGCGAGATGTTTAAACGCTTTAAAACAGCAAACGTTTCCCGGTATGCACCGATCAATATATGTTGTCCGTTATCGACGGGTTGATCATCAAAGGCAACGCGTCGAGCTCGGCCGCCGAGCTGACGAGCAGATTCTAAAAGTGTTATTTGATACCCCATGCTCGCAAGTTCAGTCGCGCAAGTTAGCCCCGCCCAACCCCCGCCGACAATGATGACTGATTGTTTAGTTTTGTCGTTTTGCATTTTGTTTTAAGTAAGTTTTATGGAGCTTTGTTTCATTTCTTTTGGTGCGCCAGGCAATCCAAATTTTACGTGGAGATGATAGCCGAACTCGATGGGTTAGCACTTGATAATCATCTTTGATTATTTCATTAAGTAAAGCATGATATATTGCCGACATGATTATGCCAGCTCTTTGGGTAAAGCGATCACTGTCCGGTAATTGTAAAAAGGCTTTTTTATAGTAGCTATTAGCGCGTTCAGCTTGATATCTCATTAGTTGCCTGAATGCGTCGCTATGATTTTGGGTTTTTATGTCGTTCTCAGTCACACCAAATTTTTCCAGCTCATCTTGAGGAATATAAATACGATCATTTTTGTAATCATCGTATACATCACGCATTATGTTAGTAAGTTGAAAGGCCATGCCCAGATCATTCGCATATTTAAGGGTTTGGCGGTCCTGGTAACCGAAGATTTCGGCAGATATTAATCCAACAACACTGGCGACACGATAACAATACAGGCTTAAGTCTTTAAAGCTGGCATACCGATTTTGATGTAAATCCATCAACATACCATCGATAATTTCTGAAAAATACTCTTTCGGTAAACTAAAATTTTCAATCACCGGTTTTAAAGCCCTGGTGATTGGGTGTTGAGGTACCGCACCAAAAAGATTGTCAATTTCATCGTGCCACCAGTTTAATTTAGTGCTTTTAATCTGTGGGTCGCCATGGCCATCGACGATATCATCGACTTCCCGACAAAATGCATAAACAGCGGTGATAGCTTCACGTTTTAAATCAGGCAACGATAAAAAGCTGTAATAAAAACTGGAACCGCTTTTGGCGGCCTTATCTTGACAATATTCTTGCGGAGTCATCCGTGGGTATCTGCTGTTTGGGTATTAAAGGTATATTAGCATGTGATTAACGGGGGCGAAAATAAATACTTCGCGCCACTAAGTTCAGCGTATCAGATTTGTTCAGGGTTGGTCTCAAAAAGACATTGTTTCTTGCCTGGCATTTTTTACAAATGAGTAAACCTCCGTTAATCGTGAATTTCATTACCCATTTTAAACGACCTTGTAGCTGATTAACCAATGGCGCTCCCTGTAATAGCATCTGTCTAGCTCGTTCTAATTGGTCGTTAACAAGCGATTTGAGTGCAGGCGAAAGCTCACGGGCGGCGATTGTTTGTTCGTTTAGAGAGGCCATTGCGAGTTCATTTTGTGGGATGTAGATTCGGTCTCGTTGTTGGTAATCTTCATCAATATCCTGCATAAAATTGATAAGCTGGAGTGCAGTGCAAATATTGTCTGATAACTGGGCGGTTTTATCAGTATAAACATCATGTATGCGCAATACTAATTCTCCAACTGGGTTAGCTGAATGTTGACAGTAGTGTAATAATTCACTGAAGTTTGCATATCGTTTCTTATTCACATCCATACGAAAAGCCTGAAGCAGTTTCCGAAAAGGGCGTAGTGGCAGTTGGTATTGGTGTATTGTATCTGCCAGAGCAATAAAGGTTAGATCATCGACCGGTTGATTAAGCTCTATATTATCCAGATATCGATCAAACTGGTTAAGCTTGTTTATCCGGGTTTCGTTACTATGTTCACCTTCGTCTGCAAAATCGTCGGCGCGTCGAGCAAAGCTATATATTGCGGCGGTAGCTTGCCGATGTTTTTTTTTAATCAGCTTTGAGGCGGTAGGAAAATTCTCATAATGTGAATTTGCCTGTGTTAAGCATTCGGCATAGGCTAATTGTACGGGTTTGCTTTGCATGGGAAGTTATTTCGTATAATAATGTACCTTATTATATAGAGTGGTGGGTCGAATATGAAATCATTAAAAACACTTATCTTGGGTT
>CAMYMO010000071.1 GCA_947259425.1 uncultured Ectothiorhodospiraceae bacterium
ATGGAAATATGGGTATTCAAATTTTAACAGTTAGTAACAAAACCGTCATCTATACTATTTTTTCTGAAGTAAATTAAACAGGGTTCAGCCTATCGTAAATTATATACAATTACTGTTGACGGGTTTTTTAGTTTTTGGCCTGTTGTCTAGTGTCAGTTCCGAAGAACTTCGGGTAGCGGTTCGTGCTAATAAAGGAATGGAAGCAGCCATTAAAAAATGGACGGCAACCTTCGACTATATAAATAAAGCCATACCTGAACATTCTTTTGTCCTTGTACCATTTGCGAGTAATAGTGAACTCAATCAGGCAATTTCTTATCGCTCATTTACATTTTGTCTAACCAACCCGGCTGCAGCAGTCGAACACAGGATTCGATATGGTGCACAACCTTTGGCAACCTTAATTAATAAACGTCAGGGGAAGGGGTATGCCAAGTTTGGTACCGTCATTTTTACACGAGCTGATCGTACAGACATGAATAATATCACTGATCTAAAAGCGAAAACATTTGTGGGTGCTGATGAGTTAGGGTTTGGTGGGTGGCGGGTAGCCTGGCGTGAAATGTTAAAACACGGGGTTGATCCCTACAATGATTTGGTAGAGTTGCGATTTGCTGGTGGAAAGCAACAACGGGTGGTTGCTCAGGTTTTGAAGGGTGAGGTGGATGCAGGATCGGTTCGAACTGATATGTTGGAAAGAATGGCTGCCAAAGGCGACATAGAACTTGATTCGGTAAAGGTATTAGGGGCAAAAAAGACTAACGATTTCCCATTTTTACACAGTACAGATTTATACCCTGAATGGTTGTTTTCAGCGACAAAACGAGTGCCAGATGATTTAAAGAACAAAGTCACCATTGCATTATTATCAATAAATAAAAACGACAAAGCGGCGATTGATGGTAAATACGTTGGTTGGTCTAGTCCTCATGATTATGGTCCAGTAGAAGACTTATTACGTGAGCTTAAGGTTGGGCCTTTTCACTCAACAAGTCAGAAAATGGTTTATGAAGTAATCCATCAATATTTTTATATCGTACTGCTGGTCTTATTACTTGTCATTGGGCTTATTATTGCCTTTTTATACACAACTAAACTGAATCGTCGTATTATCAATACACAGTCAGAGTTGCAAGTCGAGATGCTGATTCGTGAACGTGCCGAACATGTTTTGACTTCGTTAGCACAGCAAAGTCTTGAGTTCTCGAAAGAGGAATCCTTTTTTAACGAATGCCTGATCAACCTGGCGCATCTTTTTTCTGCTAAATTTGCCTTTATTGGTTTATATGCAAACCAGGAAAAGAGCAGAATTAAAACGTATGCAGTCTGGGCGGGGGATCGGTTTGTTGACAATTTTGAGTACGCTCTTGAAGGGACACCATGCCAGGATGTCATCGATTTAAAAATCGAACTGATTGGTGAAAATGCGGCACAAAAATACCCTGATGATGAAATGCTCGGACAAATGGGGATAGACAGTTATTTTGGCGCACCATTAGTCTCTCCAAATGGATTAATGATGGGATTGATTTGCGTAATGGACACCAAACCGATGCGGCCTGATCCTGGAATAAAACCCATTCTAAAAATCTTTGCAAATCGAGTTGCGCTGGAAGTGCGACGTAAACGAGAAGAGGAACAACTACATGGTATGGCCAGGCAACTTACCTTCCAGGCTAGCCATGATTCATTAACAGGGCTGGTGAATCGTCGTGAATTTGAGAATAAAATGAAACATGCCTGGGATCTGGCGATTAATGATCATGAGGAACATGCGCTGTGTTACCTGGATTTGGACCAGTTTAAAATTGTGAATGATACATGTGGGCATCGTGCGGGTGATGAATTACTCAAACAACTCGCGGTTAAGTTGGAATCACTTATTCGCGGTAGCGATACACTGGCGCGATTAGGTGGTGATGAGTTTGGGGTATTACTATTGGATTGTCCGTTAAGTCGTGCAAAAGAGATTGCCGAAAAGTTACTTGATACGGTGCGGGACTATCGCTTTGGTTGGCGGGATAATGTTTTTGAAATTGGTGTGAGCATCGGGGTTGTTCCTATTAACAAAAACAGCCGGGATATCTATGAGTTACTTCAAGCCGCGGATTCCGCTTGTTATGTTGCGAAAGATCTTGGCCGGAACCGAATTCATGTCTATAAAGAAGATGATATTGAGGTTAGCTCACGTAAAGGTGAAATGCGTTGGGTGACCGAAATTAATCGAGCTTTGCGTGAGGATGACTTTGTTTTATTTCGTCAGCCAATTCATGCGCTCAATACTGACCTGACTCCACGGCATCATTATGAATTGTTGTTAAGAATGAGGGATACAAACGGAGAGCAGTTACTTCCCGGGTCTTTTATTATTGCTGCAGAACGCTATAACCTGATGCACCTGATTGATCAGTGGGTGATAGAAAACAGCTTTAAGTTTATCAGTGAACATTATTCAAAAGAACAACGTACTGACATGACTCAGATCTTGTATGCTATTAATCTATCTGGTTTAAGTCTCAGTAGTGATACGTTGCTTAATTATATTGAAGATATGTTGAAAAAGTATGAGATCTCACCGCAGGTTGTGTGCTTCGAGATAACTGAAACCGCCACGATTACTAACTATACCCAGGCGGTTAAATTTATCGAAAACATGAAGCGCCGCGGTTTTTGTTTTGCGTTGGATGATTTTGGCACAGGCGTTTGCTCATACGCCTATCTTAAGAGTTTGCCTGTTAATTATTTGAAAATAGATGGCCAGTTTGTCAGTGGCCTGTTAGATGAACCGATGAACAAGGCCATCATCGAATCGATTGTGCATATTGCAAAAGTGATGCATATACAAACCATTGCTGAATGGGTTGAAAATGAAACCATCCTGACTGAACTCGATAAGCTTGGGGTGAATTACATACAGGGGAACCATATTGGCTACCCGGAAGCATTACCAAACCTTTCAACCTGTAAGCCAAATAATTCCCAATAAAATTAGTTATTTCCAACCTCGACGCTAAGTAACGGATTTATTACATTAGTAATAATGAGTCAACGTGGTCACTTTATAATCTAAAATAAAAATTTAAGTACCAATTAATTTTATTTTCCCATTTTATTTGCAAAATCGGGAATAAATTCTCTGTTTATGTATCTTATTACCTCAGCATCTCAAAATTACAAACCTAATTTAAGGAAAGAAAATGAGGCTCTGGGGAAGGAACCGATTGGAACATCGTATTGATGCACTCATACCTCGTTTGTATGCGATTGCGCGCAGCTGGGGATGTACGTCTGATGTCTGTGATGATCTAATTCAGGAAACATTGTCCATTTCGCTTGCCAAACAAGCGCAATTACGTGACCCAGTGGCACTCGATTGCTGGGTGATTCGGATACTCGTTAACGCGCATCGTCAATATCTGCGCAAACGAAAGTGGTTAACGACATTAGATGATACCGAGTTAGTTGAGGAGATGGGTCCGAATTATCACCTCGAGTCGGATCGAACCGTCAAACGAGTACGCCTGGCCATTAATACCTTGTCCGACGAACATCGCAAAGTTTTAGTTTTAATTGATATGGAAGGTTTGAGTTATCGTGATGCCGCTGATGTGCTTGATATTAAAATCGGCACGGTCATGAGCCGCTTGGCTCGGGCGAGAAATAAATTACGTACATTGTTATCCGATGATGATTTCCTGGAGACAGGCTCAAAAGAACATCGTCGAATAGGTTTACGGAGCGTTAAATGAAAGAATCTTTACCGATATCAGATGAAATACTCAGTGCCTATATCGACGGTGAAATCGATGGGGATGAGCTGGATCGGATTATCGCAATGGAGGCTGCCGATAAAAGTTTAGCCGCGAGAATATGTGAAATGCGCAAGCTGAAGGGGGTTGTTAAAGCCGCCAGAAGTCCGGAGCCTGAATATATTTCTTCAAATCAACTCAAGAAACTTAAAAACAAAAATCATCTCAGTTTTAAACGCAAACGTATCATAGTCGGCGGGCTGGCGGCATCATTGGCCCTGGTTTTTATGGGAATGATTTCAGGTTTTATTGACTTGGTCCATCCAGATGCAAGAAATCATTCTGAGATGATATCAATTGATGAAAAACGTTTACTAGCTGAAGTCAGCAAGAAACCTAATATAAATCTGGTGATGCATTTAAAAAGCAAGGACCTATCTCAAGCTGAGCTATTTTTAAATTTATTAGAGTCCGCATTAATTAAATTGACCAATAATAAAAATAACCTTCATGTCGAAGTCATTGTCAGTGGACCGGGGTTGCATCTGTTACAAACGAATTCATTATTGGACCGAAATAAAATTCGCCTATTAAAACAAAAATACCAAAACCTGACTTTTCTTGCCTGTGGTAAAACCTTGCAAAATTTGCAAGAAAAATCCGGCAAAGAAATACAAATAATTGATGAGGCTATGTTGATTGCGTCTGGTCCGCAATGGGTAAAAAAACGTAAGGCCAGTGGCTGGTCTTATTTTCTTATATAAAAATATTTAGTTCGTTCTAATCACTAAAAGTAACCTGGAAGTTCCCAATAACGTTCTTTAGGAGGAAGTCATGTTTAAATTTAACCAAAAAAAGTTAAAGCTGACATTATTATCAGTTTGTGCCTC
>CAMYMO010000072.1 GCA_947259425.1 uncultured Ectothiorhodospiraceae bacterium
ATTGTTTTATTTAACCGGCCAGATCAAAACTTCAGTTTAGAACTCATCGATATACCCGAGTTGTTGCAGTGCGCGCTCATCATCTGCCCAGCCTTTTCGCACTTTAACCCAGGTTTCCAGGTGCACTTTTTTCTCGAAAAAATTCTGTAATTCTTTTCGGGCCTGCATACCAATCTTTTTTATTTTCTCACCGTTTTTACCAATGACAATTGATTTTTGATTATCACGTTCAACCCAGATTACCGCATGCAGCTTCAGAAGCTTTTTGCTATCTTCAAATTTTTCGATTTCCACCGTGGTCGCATAGGGTAATTCGTCACCCAATAAACGCACAATTTTTTCCCTGATCATTTCAGCCGCAACAAAGTTAGAACTCCGTGTCGTTAATTGGTCGGCAGGATAATGAGCCTCTGATTCCGGGAGCTTGGCTTTGAGTAAATCGAGTAATGTATCGAGTTGCAGACTTTTGTTTGCCGATACCGGCACCACGCCACCGAATGCATGTTTTTTACCAACCAGCTCGAGATATGGGAGTAATTGATCTTTGTCTTTTACCAGATCGATTTTATTGACAACTAAAATAACAGGACAACTGGCGTTTTTAATATAGCTTAATACGATGTCATCTTCTTCTTCCCATCTTAACGCTTCTACGACAAATACTATTAGATCCATATCCTGAACAATGCTTTGTGCGGCACGATTAAGATAGCGATGTAATGCCTGTCGGCCACCTTTATGCAACCCAGGAGTATCGACGAAAATAAATTGCGCGTCATCGGTGGTTTTAATGCCGAGAATCTGATGTCGAGTCGTTTGAGGTTTCCTGGATGTGATCGAAAGTTTTTGACCAATCAAATGGTTTAATAAAGTGGATTTACCCACATTTGGACGACCCAGTATTGCTATATAACCACTGTGATAACTCATTTTATACCGCTTCTAATATGGCCAGCATTTGTTCTGCTGCAGCCTGTTCAGCTTTGCGTCGACTATTACCGCTACCTTCCGTCGGTTTCGGTACTAGGCTGACATGACAGGTCACATCGAATGTTTGGTTGTGAGCCTGTCCACTTGTATTTTTAATTTCATAATTGGGTAATTCACAACCCTTGGACTGTAACAATTCTTGCAAACGTGTTTTAGGATCTTTTAAATTTTTAGTGATATCGGCTTGCGCAAGTCGTTCAGCGAATTGCTCTAGTATAAATTGTTTGGATGCTTGGTTACCGCCATCAAGATAAATAGCGCCAATAATCGATTCAAACACATCCGCTAATATTGAATTTCGACGGAAGCCTCCACTTTTTAATTCGCCACTTCCCAGGCGTAAATATTCACCCAGATCTAATAATTTTGCTAACTCCGATAAGGTATCGCCTTTAACCAGGGAGGCGCGCAGACGGCTTAAGTCACCCTCTGATGCATTCGGAAATCGATGATAGAGTTCATCGGTAATGGTGACATTGAGAATAGCATCACCGAGAAACTCCATTCGCTCATAATGCTTTTTATTTGCACTACGATGGGTTAGAGCCGTATTGAGTAATTCAAGATCCTTGAAGTGATAAGACAGGCGTTTCGATAAAATTGACAGGTCATCCATACTGTATAAATTTACGGGATCAAAACCGTTTTATCCCAGACCACCACCAGCGATAAATTACCCATAATGGGTCGGTAGACCTCATAATAAACATTTATTTCGTAACCCTTGCCAACCCGGGTAATGCTAACATCTTCCGGTTTCAGATCGTTGACGTAGTTAATATCAACGATGGCCATGACCTTTTTACGAAGTTCACGCACGGGTATGCCACGAAGCTTGGGATTTTTTTGCATTGATTCTAGCGAAGAATACAAGCTGTACCCACTTATATAAACCGGCACAAGTTTAATACCAATAATCAGGAAAACACCTAAGATGGCGAGGATCAACACCCATCCTATGGTGGTCATTCCGGCTTGCGAATTTCGACTCTTCATACTATGACTCCTATCGATCGGAAACGATCTATACACAGTTGATTCTATTTGATTTATTACTCAATAATAGTACCAATTCGTGACCATTGGGAGGGCCATTCGCCTTGTTTTTTGTGTAACCAGATCATAAAAGCACGCCCTTTCAGGTTTTCATCCGGGACAAAGTTCCAATAGCGACTATCCCGGCTATTATCGCGATTATCACCTAATACAAAATAACTGTTTTCGGGAACAACAATTTCACCCACCGGCATGGACGATTCATATGGGTTATGTAGCACATTATGGGTTATTTCGCCTAACTTCTCCTGCAGTTCCATAAATCGCGGATCTTTAGCATAGGGGTGTAAGGGTTTGATCATCGCCGGTTCATCATTGATATACAGTATTTTATTTACATACTTCAATCGATCCCCCGGTATGCCGACAACACGCTTAATGTAATCTATTTCGGGGTTTTCAGGATAGCGAAAAACGATAACATCGCCTCGTTCTGGCTCGCCCAGATCAACCAGTTTGAAATAACCAAGCGGCGACCTTAAACCATAGGAAAATTTATTAACTAATATATAGTCGCCCGCTTCCAATGTTGGCAACATCGAGCCAGAAGGAATTTGAAATGGCTCGACTAAAAATCCACGTACGATCAATACGACCATAAATACGGGGAATAAAAAGCGTGAAAACTCAACCAGTAATGGCTCTTTTTTGGCTTTGCCTTTTTCTTTGTCGTCTTTCGTTTTATCACTTTTGGCTTTGCCTTTTTCTTTGTCGTCTTTCGTTTTATCACTTTTGGCTTCAGTTTCTACGGTGCTGGCTTCAACCTGATCTTTATTCTTCAGTTTCAACAACAGGACATAAGCGCCCCATATCACCCCCGTTGCTATCGATAACACGGCTAAAATCGCGGTAAAATCAACGTTCATTTTTCTCTCCCTACATTCAATACCGCTAAGAAAGCATCTTGTGGTATTTCTACCTTACCCACTTGTTTCATACGACGTTTCCCTGCTTTTTGTTTTTCTAATAGTTTACGTTTACGCGATATATCACCGCCATAACATTTTGCCGTTACATTTTTGCGCAAAGCCTTAACATTTGTTCTCGCGATAATTTTGGCACCAATCGCAGCCTGTATCGCGACTTCGAACATTTGGCGGGGTATCAGTTCCTTCATTTTATCGGCCAGGTCTCGTCCCCTGCTGGTTGATTGAGCGCGATGCACGATCGTTGAGAGGGCATCCACTTTGTCTGCGTTAATCAAGATATCCAATTTGACCAAATCGGCGGCTTCAAAGCGTTTAAATTCATAATCGAGCGAGGCGTAACCACGGCTGACAGACTTTAGGCGATCAAAAAAATCCAGCACGATTTCATTCATCGGTATGTCGTAGCTAAGTGAGACTTGATTTCCCAGATACTGCATGTTTTTTTGCACGCCGCGCTTTTCAACACAGAGGCTAATCACATTACCGACATAATCCTGGGGGACCAATATATTCGCATTGATAATAGGTTCACGTATTTCGCTCACCTGGCTGATCTCCGGTAAATCGGCCGGATTATCGATACTGATCACATCACCACTGGTGGTCAGGACTTCAAATACCACTGTTGGGGCCGTCGTGATCAGATCAATGTTATATTCACGTTCCAGTCGTTCCTGGATGATCTCCATATGCAGCATACCGAGGAAACCACAACGGAAACCGAATCCCAATGCCTGCGATACTTCGGGCTCATAGAATAACGCCGCATCATTCAGCCGTAATTTAGCCAGCGCCTCACGTAAGTCTTCATAATCATCACTGGTGACCGGATATAAACCGGCGAAAACCTGAGGTTTGATGGGTTTAAAGCCTGGTAAGGCCTCGGTAGCGGGATGGTCGATCGTGGTAATGGTGTCACCGACCGGAGCCCCATCCACCTCTTTCACCCCGGAAATTAGATAACCGACTTCACCTGCACGCAGTTCATCTCGCGATTCGCGTTTCGGTGTAAAAATACCCACATTATCAACGAGATAGGGCCTACCAACGGACATCATCTGGATCTTTTGACGTTTCCGTAGCGTACCCTGTTTTACCCGTATCAGTGACACCACGCCAAGGTAATTATCAAACCAGGAGTCGATTATCAGGGCCTGTAATGGCGCGTCACGGTCCCCCTCAGGCGGTGGGATACGTTCGACGAGTTGTTCCAGCAGGGCATCAATGCCTAAGCCGGTCTTGGCGCTGACCCGACACGAATCCTCTGCTTCGATACCGATTATTTCTTCAATTTCGGTAATCACACGGTCCGGATCGGCTGCGGGCAGGTCAATTTTGTTCAATACGGGCAGTACTTCAAGGCCTTGCTCAATAGCTGTATAACAATTAGCCACACTCTGCGCCTCAACGCCCTGCGATGCATCGACCACCAACAGTGCACCTTCGCAGGCCGCGAGGGAACGAGACACTTCATATGAAAAATCGACATGCCCCGGCGTATCAATAAAATTGAGTTGGTAGGTATGCCCGTCTCCGGCTTTATAGTCGAGGGTCACACTCTGAGCCTTAATGGTGATCCCACGCTCGCGCTCGAGATCCATCGAATCGAGGACCTGGGAGTCCATTTCACGCTCAGATAAACCACCACAAATCTGAATAAAA
>CAMYMO010000073.1 GCA_947259425.1 uncultured Ectothiorhodospiraceae bacterium
GCGAATATTGGGTATGTTCAGCACATTGCTGGGTATGCATATTGCCATTGATGTCCAAATAAATCGCTTCACCGGGTTCAATATCCCGTTGCAATTCATAGCCTAATGCATCCACGGCGACACTTTCTGAAGCGATCATAAATTCGTCTTTGCCATCGACCGTACGTTTACCGATCACGGCGGGACGGATTCCGTTTGGATCTCTAAACGCGACAATGCCTCGCCCGACGATTAACGCCACCACCGCATAGGCACCCCGGCAACGTTTGTGGACTGCCTCAACAGCTGAAAATATGTCGCTCGGCTCAAGATTTAAATTGCCCTGCACCCGGGTTTGTAGCTCATGCGCAAAGATATTTAACAATACTTCGGAATCAGAGTTGGTATTAATATGACGTTGATCGGTTACAAACAATTCCCGTTTTAATTCTTCGGCGTTGGTTAGATTTCCATTATGACCCAGCGCAATTCCAAACGGAGAATTCACATAAAACGGCTGTGATTCAGCCGAAGAAAAACGGCCGGCGGTAGGATAACGAGTATGGCCAATACCCATGTTGCCAAGCAAACGCAACATATGCCGGGTATGAAATACGTCTCGAACCAGACCATTACTTTTGCGCAAGTACATTCGATCTGCATCACAGGTCATAATCCCGGCAGCATCCTGGCCACGGTGCTGTAAGACCGTCAAACCATCATACAAGGCCTGATTAACAGGGCTATTTGAAACAATACCTATGATGCCACACATGTTTGATACTTCCTCAAAATCGATTTAACGACTTTATCAATTAAACGCTACACTACACTTTATCGGTCAAAACTTAAAATTCTTTGTATAATCAGATGGTAAAAGATCGATTAACCAAACAGCAATCGGCTGGAAAAACGATATAAAAAGCGAATCGCTCCAAACATCTGACTTAGGTAATTGAGTATAGCCTGCCAGGGCCACTAATGCGGTCACGATGAGCAAGCCACGCAATGCTCCAAATATGACGCCAATCACACGATCCGCGCCACTTAATCCGGTTCGCTCGACTAATTTAGTGGCAAAGAAAATGACTAAGGTAAACGCAACCAACGACAATACAAACAAAATAAAAAAAGCGACAATCAGGCGGAGATTATTATGTTCGATCATGGATTCGAGCAATCCCGCAAAGGTGACATGTAACTCCCAGGCAATGATAAATGAAACCACCCAACTGGCTAATGATAAGGCCTCTCGTACAAACCCACGCACGACACTAATAATGGCGGAGAGAAATACAATACCAATAATGGCAAAATCAATACCGGTCATAAATTACTCGAAACTATCTACCTTCAAATTCAAGACAACGGATTCGGACTCAATTGTCAACGTTGTTAAGGATGAGCCATCACTAAAGCATCTTTCAGCTTAAATTGCTTTGCGACCTTTTTCTTTAATTCTTCAGCTTTACTGCGTTTTACATAGGGCCCGACGCGAACACGATAATGCAATCCAGTTTTACCTCTTATTGATTCAACAAAGGTAGGATGTTTTGCTTTACGCAATCGATCTCGTAGCTTAATGGCCTTCTTTTGTTCTGAGAAGCTGGCGACTTGCACCACCCAGGCCCGCGTTTTTTCGGTCGATTTAGGTTTAGCTGCGGTTTTCGAAGTTTCTGGTTTCGACGCCTCTGGTTTCGACGCCTCTGGTTCCGCAGTGGTAAGCTGTGGCTCCGGTTTTATCGTTTTTGTTGGCTTACTGGCAGGTGATTCAGGCTTGGCTTCAGCAACGCTGGCATCGATCTGGTTCACTGGAGGCGTGTGCTCATCAACCATCTGCGGAAGATCTCGGTTTGCATGCGAGACAGCGGGTTGTGCCGGCGCCGTTTGCTCAGGCATACGTGCGAGTTCAACAGGCTTGGGAGGGATATTTGAACCGGTGATGGGGCTAGCGTCATCCCCCTGATGCAAGATCATGGGTATGAAAATAACACCTAATCCAATCAGGACAATGGCACCCACAATTCGTTGTTTAAGCTGTTTTTTATCCAAGATTCTGCCTACTCGAGTAAGTCCGTATTATACGGTCATTGCCCCTACTTCGGCCACTGTATAAAACGAACCAAACACCACAATCGTGTCCCCAGGATCGGAGCTGGCGACGAGCTGACGATAGGCCGCAGCGACAGAATCATAGTGTTCTACCTGATTGGCAGGATTTAGTTTGGACAAGGCCTTTTCCATACTCGAAACTGAGGCCGAGCGCGGATGCGCCAAGGGAGCTAAGAACCAGCTTTGGCATAAAGGCATCATCGGTTCAAGCACCCCGCTGATATCCTTGTCCGCTAGGATTGAAAACAGGCAGCGAAACTGGCCGCGATGAGAATTTCCGCTGGCGTATTCGGTTAAGGTCCTGGCGAGTAATTGTCCCGCCGCTGGATTGTGGGCGACATCCAATATCGTGGTCCGCTTATTGTGCCGTATCTCAAAGCGTCCAGCCAGTTTGGCATTTAATAACCCTTCTCGAATCGCCTGCTGACTCACTGGTAACCGATTACGCAATGCCTCGGTTGCCATCACAGCCGCACTGGCATTTTGAACTTGTTGTTCACCGCTTAACATGGGTCGAGGCAAAGCGGTTTTGGTTGTCTCATTGCGACCATGACAATACCAGCTCCATTGTCCCGCTGATTGGTTATAGCCAAATTCTCGCCCCGCTAAATAACATTCACTGTGACACGCTTTGGCGTGCTCTTCGACGGAGGATGGAGAATTGGGATCGCTTATTATCGCAATCTTGTTCGGTCGAAACACACCCGCCTTTTCTTTACCAATTTTTTCGCGGTTATCGCCCAACCAGTTTTGATGATCAAGGTCGATGGATGTGATTAATGCCAGATCAGCGTCAATGATATTGACCGCATCGAGCCGTCCACCCAGACCAACTTCAAGCAAAATAACATCAAGTGGATTATCACTCTGCATTTTCATCGCAAAGATCAATAATGCCGCCAACGTCCCAAACTCAAAATAGGTTAAACTGGTTTCAGCTCGGCTCTTATCGATCAGCTCAAAGGCTTGTATCAATTGCTCATCGTCGACTTCAATGCCATTGATGCATATCCGTTCGTTATAACGATACAGGTGTGGTGAAGTATAGGTCCCAACCTGATAGCCAGCGGCTAAATACATAGATTGCAAAAAGGCAATGGTTGAACCTTTGCCATTGGTACCGGCCACCGTAATCACAGGAAGGTTTAGCTCATTCGGTTGTATGGAATCCCAAACGCTTTTCACACGTTCCAGTCCCAGATCGATTTCATTTGGGTGGAGGCTTTCTTGCCAGTTTAGCCAGTCAGATAAAGATGAAAAACGCATAGTGCTTTTATACTAGTGCGGAATAAGCCTGAAAGTTCAAGCTATCGTAGCAGGTTGAAATTGCTAAGCGGCAGAACTGGTGTGCATCATGCTGATCATATTAGCAATCTTATCGCGCAAATCACGACGATCAATAATCATATCAATGGCACCATGTTCTAATAAGAATTCACTGCGTTGAAAACCTTCCGGCAGGGTTTCACGTACCGTCTGTTCAATCACGCGAGGACCGGCAAAACCGATTAAGGCATTGGGCTCAGCAATATGAATATCGCCTAACATGGCAAAACTGGCCGAGACGCCACCCATGGTTGGATCGGTTAAAACAGAAAAATAAGGAAGGTTGCGATTGCTCAAACGAGTCAGTGCGGCACTGGTCTTGGCCATTTGCATCAGGGAGAACAAGGCCTCCTGCATGCGTGCACCACCACTGGAAGAAAAACACACGAGCGGCGTATTGTGTTCGATACAGGCGTTAACCGCACGCACAAAACGTTCGCCAACCACCGAGCCCATTGACCCGCCCATGAATTTAAATTCAAAAGCGGCCACCACGACCGGTAATCCTTTTACCGTGCCTCTCATCACAACCAGGGCATCGTCTTCGCCGGTACTCTTTTGCGCTTGCAGTAAACGATCTTTATAACGTTTCAGATCTTTAAACTTCAAGGCGTCGACGGGTTTTAGATTTGAACCGATCTCAACACGATCGTCTTCATCGAGAAAACTGTCGAGACGTTGGCGTGCTCCGATGCGCATGTGATGATCGCATTTTGGACACACATCGAGGTTACGTTCGAGGTCTGCCCGGTAGAGCACCGCACTGCAAGATGAGCATTTGCTCCACAGGCCTTCCGGTACACTTTTACGCTCGGTATCGCTTTCGGTGCGAATTCGGGTTGGTAGTAAATTAGTAAACCAGTTCATATATTTATTATATCTAAAGTTTGTCCAAGCTGCATCTACGCGGCACTGGAAGTTGAATCGGCATCCATACCCTTACGCATGCTAGTGATTAATTCACTAACGGCCAAAATAGCATCAGCTTGAGAAGCCTTATTCGCTTCAACTCGTTTCACTAATGCGCTACCGACAATAACCGCATCGGCCACGGCGGCAATTTGTTTCGCGGTATCGGCATCTTTAATGCCAAACCCGACCCCCACGGGTAAATCGGTATGCTTTTTAATCTCTTCTACCTTGGCAATCACTTGCTCGGTGTCCAAATGACCGGCCCCAGTGACCCCTTTGAGCGAAACATAATAAACAAAACCG
>CAMYMO010000074.1 GCA_947259425.1 uncultured Ectothiorhodospiraceae bacterium
CCTTGTGAATAACTAGAACAGCGAAATCAAACCAATGAATACATATGCAATCAGGGTGATATATAAATACGAAATGATGCGTGCCTGGGAAACTATTGCCCAGAGTTTTGCGTCTCCGGTTATTTCTACGGTACTTTACTTTGTGGTATTCGGAACTGCGATCGGTTCGCGTATCGAATCAGTCGAAGGGGTGAGCTATGGCGCTTTTATTGTCCCTGGCCTGATGATGTTGGCATTATTGACACAGAGTATTGCCAATGCGTCATTCGGAATTTATTTACCAAAGTTTACCGGCACCATCTACGAACTTCTATCCGCACCAGTTTCATTTGTTGAAATCGTGATCGGTTATGTCGGCGCAGCGGCGACCAAGTCATTCATCATTGGTTTAATCATTCTGGCGACAGCTGGCCTGTTTGTTCCGTTGCATATCGCCCATCCATGGTGGATGTTGGGCTTTTTGATTCTCACTTGTATTTCGTTCAGTTTGTTTGGATTTATTATCGGTTTATGGGCCAGTAATTTCGAAAAACTGCAACTCATCCCATTGTTGGTGATCACACCATTAGTATTTCTTGGTGGCAGTTTTTATTCGGTCAGCATGTTACCCCCGGCCTGGCAGACCGTTACATTATTTAACCCAGTGGTGTATTTGATCAGTGGTTTTCGGTGGAGCTTTTTTGAAATATCCGATGTGAGTGTCGGCTTGAGTCTTATCGTGATGCTCGCATTCCTGACTTTCTGTTTGGCTATCATATGGTGGATGTTCAAGACGGGATACCGGTTGAAGCAGTAGCGTGTTGTCTTCTCTCTAAGTCTCTACCTACTAAGTATCTACCTAAGCCTTGACAATACAACCTTGAATATTAAACCAGGATTGTAAAATATTTATGAGTACATCTGAACAAATATTAAAGAATGCCAAAGAATTGCTCGAAGTGGGACAAACCGAAAAAGGGCGTAGGCTTTTGCTTGAACTTCTTAAAGAGGAGCCCAATAATACCACCGCATTACTTATGCTTGGTGGTGTCTACTTTTATGAGAAAAAATATACCGAGGCAGAGATGGTTTATGAACGTTTGATTCTTGCTGAGCCTGGTTCGGGTCTACTCTCGACGGCGTTGTTTAATTCTCTGTGGAAACAGGGGCGTCACGAAGAGGCTGCAGAGGAGATTCGCCGTTTTATATCGGTGGCAGATAAGGAGCAGGAACGTGAGACCCTGGCGAACTATGCAGAAATAATTAAGACTTTGACGGGTGAAAATTAGTTATTATGGAATTTAGAATGGGGCATTCGAAATGAAACTTTATCTCGTACAACACGCTGAGGCTTGTGCTAAGGAAGTTGATCCTAAACGGCCGCTGAGCGATCGAGGCCAAGGCGATATAGAACGTATGGCCAAATTTCTAAAACACTCAGGTATCCGGGTCGAAAGAGTGATTCACAGTGGTAAGTTACGCGCACGGCAGACGGCTGAATGCTTGGCCGCAGCAATAGCGCCACAAGTTGAAATCGAGCTCAGTGGCCTGATTGACCCTAATGATAATCCAAAGGCATTTGACTGGCAGAGCCAAAGTTGGAGTCGGGATACACTTATTGTTGGTCATCTGCCTTTTATGTCTAAATTTATTTCGCACCTGATTGTAGAAGATGAAAATCGACCCATTATAGCTTATCAGCCAGGCAGTGTTGTTTGTCTGCAACTCATCGAGGAAAAACACTGGCAGATCAACTGGATGATTCGGCCAGATATAATCTAATTTCGTTAAGAATCGTATTGTCATAAAATCAAGAAAATCTTACTCGCATAAATTAAGTAGAAAAAATGTTAGACTATTCAGGCTATGAAAAACCATGAACACATCCTTGGCGACGTTCCTCTGTCAACCTTTTTACAGGAATACTGGCAACAAAAGCCGCTATTGATTCGTGGGGCGATCAAACATTACTCATCCCCCATTAGTGCTGACGAAATGGCTGGTTTCGCTTGTGAACCTGATGTTGAATCGAGAATCATCCTGGAACGTGACGGTGACATTCAGTGGCAGTGTCAACATGGTCCATTTGAAGAGAAAGTATTTTCGACATTACCAGAGTCACATTGGACCCTATTAGTACAATCCTGCAATCTTTACGTCGCTGAGCTTGCGCAATTACTAGAACAATTTCGGTTTATGCCCAATTGGCGTGTTGACGATGTGATGGTCAGTTATGCCGCGCCAGGCGGCTCGGTCGGACCGCATACTGATAACTACGATGTGTTTTTACTACAAGCACAGGGTAAACGTCATTGGAGTATCTCGACACAGACATTTACTGAGTCGGATTTTATCCCCAATCTTGATCTTAAGATTTTAAAATCTTTTGTTGCAGACCAAAGCTGGGTACTTGAAGCGGGGGATATGTTGTATCTTCCTCCTGGTGTAGCCCATCATGGGGTCGCTGATGATGATGCAAATGATGATTGTATTACCCTATCCATTGGCTTTCGTGCGCCTAATATAGCTGAACTCAGTACAGCCTTATTGGATGAAGTGTTGATACAACAGACAATTGACACGACATCATTTTATCAGGACCCGCATTTACCCTTACAGGAAAATCCCGGTGAAATAAGCGCGGCAGCATTAGAAAAAATTAATAAAATGGTTCAGCAAGCCATAGATAGTGGAATTCAAGCTGGTGATTGGTTTGGGAAATATATTACAAATACGACCAGCGAACAGCCGTTTGTTTTGTCTGAGATAACACCACAACAATGTCGGCAACGAATATTTGATGGGCAACAACTGGTGCGAAATGAATCATCGAAATTCGCTTTTTTCTTAAGTGAACACAACGATGCGGAAAAAATCATACATTTTTATTGTTGTGGCCAGGTCGAATTCTATCCATATCAATTATATGAAATCGTCAGGCTTGTTTGTAATCATCGTTATCCAGCTAAAGACTTACTAATTAGTGCTCTGGCCAATACGGAAGCGCAACTATTTTTAGCTAATTTGATTAATCAGGGGCATTTATATTTCGAATCTGATTTGAGTGAAGACGATTATTAAAATGAATATTCAAATTAGCGAAGTCGATTGGTCGGAACAACAAGAGGCACTGAGTGAGATTCGTCGCAAGGTCTTCATTGAAGAACAACATGTGCCTAAAGATCTTGAATGGGATGGCCTGGATATTAAATGTCGTCATGTGCTTGCCTATGACCGCACGTTTGAAAAGTCAGTAGGTACTGGACGCTTAGTGACCGACGGACAAATTGGCAGAATGGCGATACTTAAAGAATATCGCCGATATGGTATCGGTCATAAAATCCTGGAAAAATTAATCGAGCTTGCCATTAGTGACGGCCATGCGAAAGTGTATTTGCATGCGCAACTCTATGTTGTGGAGTTTTATCAACAGGCTAATTTTAATGTTTGTGGCGAAGTGTTCATGGATGCAGGCATTCCCCATGTTAAAATGACATTGAAACTGTAGAACCAGGCTCGGTAAAAGACGACTTTGCTGCGTAGCGACACCATACTATATAGAATACACACGGAATGGAATTGGGGTGAAACTTAACAAAGATGAACTGCGTGACTGGATTACCGGCGCTGAGACTCTGAAGGGAATATTGCCGGCAAGTGTGATGAGTCTAAAACAAGGTTATCGAAAATTGACGGATGAAGATCTCAATGCCTTGATTCTGTATTTGCAAAGATTAGCCAGATAATCACAAAACGAATAGGGATCTACTAAAGTGTTGATAATGTGATCTGATTATGACAATGAAGTTTTTACTGTTTTATTATTTGTTTTCTGTTTATGTAAGTATGTATAAGGAATGGAAATTGACTTAAATAGTATCTGGAGATCGATATGACTAATACAGGTGATGATAAATTAAATAAGGTGGTTGCTGAAGCGCGGCGGGCTCAAGATGAGCGTGATCAAACCTACCGTGGCCGGGCTTTAAAGATGTATCCACATATTTGCGGTCGCTGTGGCCGCGAGTTTAGTGGTAAAAATCTATCGGAATTAACGGTGCATCATCGCGATCATAATCACGATAACAATCCTCCTGATGGGAGTAATTGGGAATTATTATGTTTGTATTGCCATGATAATGAACATCAACGCCAATTAGAGGCCGAGCAGGGACGTTCAGATAGTAAAAATAATACTCCATCTGCTACTCACAATCCATTTGCGGATTTGAAATCTATGCTGGAAAAAAAGTAAATAATAATCGAGATTGTAGGATTTCAGGAATGCATGAGTTAGCTCAATATCAAAATTAGCTAAACTCAAATAAGAATTTTTAAAGTGTATATGAGGTATTAACCTGAATTATTTATAAAAATAATCCAGGTTTTTATACCTGTCCGATTCAAATTAATGATTTTATGGGCCTTTGCGTTTTTTGCAATAAGTCGCTTTGTTCTTTACATATTCATCAAATTTTACACGTTGTTCCGTGTTTAACATCTTTCGGACTTTGATCTTATGATCGACTTTCAGGTGCATTTTTTTACCCTTTATTTTTAACATTGCGTCGATTTGTTTATCAATGGCGCCCTGATTTGGCGAGTCGCTGGTAATTAATTTGGCTAAATCCATCTTGGCCGATTTCATTTCTTTTTTAAGCTTGTACTTTTCCTGATAATAAGTTTCTTTGATACTATCATATTGTTTACGCTGCTCATCGCTAAGGCTGGATTTCCATTCGGCCGCTCCATGATGGTACCCGCCATAACCTTTGTGGCGATCGCATTGTTTACCATCATAACCTTCTTTCTTCATCTGGCCATGCTCGTCAGCGAGCGCCACCGTCGTCAGGCCGATACCGCCACTCATTAATGCGCCTGCTAATATTGTCGTCATTAGGTAATTCATTCGTGATTCCTCTTATAAAATATAAATCTGTCTATTTGATGTTATTCAGGCTAACAGGTTCCCTGTGAGTACCCGATAACACAAAAAAATGAAAAATTATGGTGATACCGCTATTCAGCTAAGGTTAACACCTATTCAAATTGTCAGGTATTTTGGACCGTTGCCCTGCGTTGGAATACTATTAGATAATCTTCTTTTAATTTAGGCGGTAGGGTTTTAAACCGATGTTTCGTATCTCCAGCAAGATTGAGATCCCGGATGAGGAAATCGAACTCAGTGCGATCCGTGCCCAAGGCGCAGGTGGACAAAATGTCAACAAAGTTTCCTCGGCCATCCACCTCCGTTTTGATATTCGCGCATCCAGCTTACCTGAAGATTATAAACAGCGTTTATTAAGCCTTTCCGATCAACGCATTACTAAGGAAGGAGTGGTGATTATTAAGGCACAGAAGTATCGTAGCCAGGAAAAAAATCGCGAGGAGGCATTACAACGTCTGAAAACACTCATTCACGCTGTTTCAGTGACCCAAAAGCGCCGTAAGCCCACCAAACCGACCCGGAACTCGAAGCAAAAACGACTCGAACAGAAAACTCGTCGTGGCAAGGTTAAAGCGTCTCGTGGTAAGGTTACGGATTATAATGGATAAAACTTAGCAGTATGGAGTATTCAATAGAATGATTACCTATTTTTATTGGGCAATGGTAATTGCCGTGGCGATGGGATTTCTGTTTTTGCTTGGCCGTATCGAAAAATGGAAGATTGGTTTAATTGGGACGGTTGTGATTCTGGTCATTGGTTGGGGGGCTTATTTTTTCCATTTCCAGCAGGTCTTTGTTAAACGATATGGAGGAGTCATGTCGATAACCGTTCCTGATGGCCAGCTGCATGTTGCCGCAACCTGGAAAGACGATAATCTCTGGATTGAGAATTACGATCCACAAACTAATACCTGTCATTTTAACGAATATTCTAAAGGAAACCTGCTGCAAGGAAAGGTAACAATTAAAAACTGTAATCCATTGCTGCCAAGACAAACTGTTCCCACTGCCTCCAAACCTGAGTCTTTAGTGCAGTAGAAATGTATTTAAAATCAAAGTTAGAAGCGTGTTCTCATCTCTAGACCTATTTTTTGATATTAATTGCACTAAACTTGATCAGTATCATTTAATCTATACTTTTTATGCGCTAGATTATTGTTAGCTATATGTTGCCTTGCTGCCACTTACTGAAGGTGTGGTATATAGGATTAAATAAACTATAATCAAATTACAGCACGGTAAAATTTATCCTATTCAAGGAGTAATGATCAAAAAAGCGAGCAAAACAGGTAGATAATACAAGGAGATATAACGTGTATAGATGGCAGGCTAAGAAAGCTTTACAAGCTTTGGTTCTGATATTGTTATGTAGCCTGGTTTCAATACCTGTAGTTTCGGTTGAACAACCTAAAACACCGTTAGCACAAGGCAAAGCAATGACATTAAAATTATGTCAAGCATGCCATGAATTTAAAGGTGCTAGTCAGGCTGGCACAGTCGGCCCGCCATTTATTCAGATGTCGCAACGTTTTCCACAACGTGATCGTATACGAGCCATTATTTACGACCCACAAAAAGCTATCAAACCACACACCATGATGCCTCCGTTTGGACGGCATGGTTTTTTGGATAAGAAAGATATCGAGTTGGTTATTGATTTTTTATACACATTGTAATGACTGCTTGCAGCTTCAGATCGCAACATTAAAGTTAACGTGCATTACTTTACAGAAGATTTTCAAAAATAATAAAACTTAGAGAGGACAGGAGCGTGTATAGATTCTATTTAATAATTTTTTCGTTTCTAATGTCTCTCAGTGTGTCATCGATGGTCAATGCTGGCCCACAAGAGGATCTGTTGGCTTACCAGAAATATTTTAAAAAGAAGTTTCCTAATTTGTCGTCGGTTGACTTATCGAATGGTATGTATAATTTCAATAAGGATAAACGTGAGCAATGGGAAGAAATTATGTCTTTCCCTCCCTATGAGATTGCTATTGATGCAGGTGAAGAACTTTTTGCAAAACCCTTTAAAAATGGCAATACCTATGCAGATTGTTTTGAGAAGGGAGGAATTGCAATTGCGCATACCTATCCACGTTTTAACCAACAACTTGGTAAGGTCACGACTTTAGCCGGCTTGATAAATGACTGTCGGGTTAAAAACGGAGAAAAACCGCTGCCGTACTTAAAGGGTAAACTAGCTTCTATTTTGGCATATATGGCGGAAACCTCACGCGGTAAAGCTATTAGTGTCGAGGTGCCGAATGACGCAGCTGCCCTTGCAGCCTATGAAGATGGCAAACGTATTTATTTTACACGCCGAGGACCCAGGGCATTTGCTTGTTACCATTGTCATTGGGAGGCTGCTGGCTCTAAAATTCGTGGAAATGAGTTAAGTACAGCGATTGGGCAGGCAACCCATTTTCCAGTATACCGTTCAAAGTGGGGTGGAATGGGTACAATCCAGCGTCGCTATAAAGGTTGCATGAAAAACATAGGTGCAAAGCCGCTCAAACAACAGACCGAGGCAATGAATAATCTGGAATACTTTCATACTTTTCTGAGTAATGGTATTCCGATGAATGCACCAGGAAGCCGTTTTTAAAATAAATAATTGAAAGTGTGGTCATCAGTCAGGAGTAATGCTATGGAAAATAAAATGACATATATCACTATATTAGGCGTTGTTTTGTTTTTAAGTCCAGTACTGCACGCTAAGGAGTCTGTAGAAAAAATACTTATGGAAACTAAAATGCTTTATAAAAAAGCGGCCAAAATCCAGGGTGCCTGGGTAACTACCGGGAAGTTAATTAAAAAGTCAGAGGCAGCGCTAAAAAAAGGTGACAGGCCTACGGCCGAAAAGTTAGCCAATAAAGCGCGAGTAGAGGTTAGATTGAGTATTAAACAGGCGGAAGAACAGGCACAAAAATGGTCAGAGCCATCTTACATAGAACGTTAACGAGGATAGTGCAAACTATAAAAAATAGTAAATACAGTCGTATTTTATATCGAAACTCCAATATTTCCATCAGAACATCGAATTGAAAACTAGAGTTTTACCTAAATCCAATCAAAATTAATCAATTAAAAGTAGAATAAACTCAATTAATTGGCTGTTTAATGTTTATACTTTAGTATGAATTAGGTATAACCTGTTAGTTAGATGGCAGCCAAGATGAATAATAATAATCAACATAGCCCTAACCGTGAGCAACGACCTGGTTCAGGTCAACCGCAAACACCACCCATGACGTGGCGCTATATTTCCTGGATTATTGTGATTAGCCTGTTTGTCTATTTCTATGCGGGACAGTTGTTTCGCGATCAAATTAAGACCCAATTAACCTATAGTCAGTTTAAGGAAAAAATCCGGGATGGAGAAGTGGCCAAGGTAACGCTACAAGGCGAACGGATCATTGGTACGCTACGTAGTCCGACCGTTGGCATTGATGCCGTTGAAGACCGCAGCCGGTCACAAAGAGTTCAAAAATTTAGCTCGACGTTACCACCGGTGGACGATCCTGGCCTTATTCCATTATTGGAAAAGCACAAGGTTGATGTTGAAGCCAAACCACAGGAAGCAACCTGGTGGGTGCAAGCGATTATTTCTTTAATACCCTGGTTGTTTTTTATCTGGATATTTTTTTACATCAGTCGAAAGTTCTCTGAGCGTATGTCTTCTGAAGGCAGTCTGTTTGGGTTCAGTAAATCCAAAGCCAAACGATATCAGAAGGGCAGCATTAAACTGACTTTTGACGATGTGGCTGGATTAGACAACGCCAAAGCCGATCTACGCGAAATCACTTCATATTTACAAAGCCCTGAGCGCTACCGCAAACTCGGTGCCAAAGTACCGCGTGGAATATTGCTAATGGGTCCACCGGGTACAGGTAAAACCATGCTTGCCAAGGCAATGGCCGGTGAAGCCGATGTACCCTTTTTTAGTATCAGTGGTTCTGAGTTCGTAGAAATGTTTGTTGGAGTAGGTGCATCACGGGTGCGTGATATGTTTACCGATGCCAAAAAAAATGCGCCCTCTATATTATTCATAGATGAAATCGATTCGGTGGGACGTGCCCGTGGCACCGGTCTGGGGGGCGGCCATGACGAACGTGAACAAACGCTCAATCAGATATTAAATGAAATGGATGGTTTTACCGGACATGAAGCCGTTGTTGTGTTGGCAGCAACCAATCGACCTGATGTACTGGATTCGGCTTTATTGCGACCTGGTCGGTTCGATCGTAAAGTTGTGCTCGATCTACCGGATCGCAAAGCGCGCCTGGCTATTTTAAAGATTCACGGCCGTGCAATACCCTTGGCAAGTGATGTTGATTTTGATCGTTTGGCAGCATTAACAGTGGGTTTTTCTGGGGCTGATTTGGAAAATGTGATGAATGAGGCTGCCTTGTTGACCGGGCGTACCGATAAAACAGAAGTTGATATGGAAACATTATTGACGGCACGAGACAAGGTTGTACTTGGAGCCAGGCGCGAAACCATTATTAGCGAAGATGAGAAAAAGATAATTGCATTTCATGAAGCGGGTCATGTGATGGCTGCAAAGTTGTTACCGACCGCTGATCCAATCGATAAGGTCACCATTATACCGCGTGGTCGTGCTTTGGGGGTGACTGAACAAATTCCAGAAGAAGAACATTTTAATCTACAAGAGAGTTATGTTCGTGACCGTATTGGTGTCATGCTAGGTGGCCGTATTGCCGAGCAGTTGATGTTTGATCAAGTTAGTTCGGGTGCAGAGGACGATCTGAAACAAGCTACGCGACTGGCTCAACATATGGTAACGCACTGGGGGATGAGTGATAAGTTAGGACCGGTTGCCTTTAGACGAGGCGAAGAACATATTTTTCTAGGGCGTGAAATGACTCAGGCTCGTGATTTTAGTGAACATACGGCACAGATTATCGATGATGAAATTCGTGGCCTAATTAAAGAAATCGAACACCAAGTCACACAGTTATTGGATAAACACCGCGATCATCTTACTGCGCTGGCAGAAGCTTTACTCGAAAAAGAGACCCTGGATGCGAGTGATATTAATCAGTTAATAAATGCTCGTTAACTCAAATCAGGGTTGAAATCACTTAGCCCAGCTGCCATTCATTTCGATAGATTCAGTATAAGAAGTTTCGTCATTCTGACTTATCTTTTTTTTCTGCTTTTGAAAATTGTTTAATAATTTCTTTTACTGGTTCAATCGTTTTAATACCTTGCACACTTTTCCCTGCCTGCCAGTAATCAAGTGTTCCAGTGTTATCGAGTACGGCACGTTTTAATTTCCATAAGGATCTCAACATATAAAGAGTACGTAATAAATATTTTGTTTTACCTCCAGCTAGTAGCCATTTTTCAAAACGATTGGTCTTTAAACCTAGTCGTTTTGTATAGGGTGTGTTAATTAAGGAGACCGGCGTACCCGTAACGCGTTCACTCAATACAATATCAGTTTCATTGGCATCGACAATCGCTTGTTTGTAAGGTTGTGAGGCACTACATTCGGTTGAAGCAATAAAACGTGTTCCCATTTGCACTCCGGCATAGCCGTATTCAAGTGCAGCTTGATATTCTGACGGGGTGCTGATGCCGCCAGCGCAGATCGTGGGTAAACCAAATGGACGCAATTTATCATATAGACTATAGGCAGAATGATTTCCGGAGTGACCACCGGCACGATTATTTACGGCAATCAAACCATCAACTTTTGCTTCGACAGCCTTTTTTGCCCATTTACTTTCAGTAACGTCGTGATAGACCACACCGCCTACGGCATGGACACGTTCAACCACCCAGTTAGGTTTACCTAATGAGGTGATAAAAAATCGAACCCCTTCTTCTAAGGCGATATCAATCCATTGGGCCATCCGTTGGTGATAGCGTTTATTGCTTTGTTCGATCAGGGCATTCATACCTATTGGGCTATTTGTCAGCGTACGTATATAACGTATTCCTTTGCGGAAATCATAGCCATGCACATAGGTGAGTGAAATCGGTTGTACAATACCTAATGCGCCTGCCTCGGATGCGGCGGCCACCAGTTCCGGATTACTGCAGGGGTACATGGGACCACAAATAATCGGTAAGCTTATACCGGCTTGATTTGTAAACGCATGACTTAATGGCGTTTCATAACGGGGTGATAGTTTTGTCATACTGTGGTTGGTACCGGACCTAAGCGCCAGTTCACAGTTGTACGTGCGACCTGATCACCTTTGGCATCGCGGATATCTGCATAGACTTTAAAATCAGTGTCTTCAGTTACGGTCGGTGGTGTGCAATGACTTTCTGCGGTTAATTTACCACGGGCTTTTTTAAAGTATTCTATTGATAGTTGAGTAGGGATGCCACGGGTATTAGATGGCAGAGTACCGAGCATGGCCAGACCACTTGCCAATTCACCCAAATTCGCCAATGCAAGGGCGTGTATCGAGTGTAAATGGTTCCTTACTCGTCGGCGATCACGTAGTTGGATTAACACAAAGCCAGGTTTCAGTACCTTTACATTAGCGCCTATGCTACCCGTGTAAGGTATCACCCAACCTAAAATGCGACTAAATAACCAACTGCCACCCGGCAGAGGGGCTAAGCGTTGCCATAACATTTGCAGTCGTGCAATGGGATTTGCTTTAGCTGAAGAGGTCATAACAATTCCTTTGTCATTAAAAATGTTTTTTACTAACAATCTTCTAAAATAGTAGCTTATATATTTTATTATGGAGATGAAAACCGGAAACGGAGTGCTATTTTAATATTTTTTAACGAAGTCCGGTTAGAATCTGAATAACAAATGTGACTGCGTCGACAGCGGGTCCAATGATTTGCCAGAGAATACCGGTTATCAATAATCCCAAGATGATGAACATACCGTAAGGTTCGACTTTACTCAGCGCAATTGACATAGGCGGAGGCAAAAGACTCGTCGCAATTCGACCGCCATCGGTCGGCGGGATAGGTAACAGGTTAAATATCATCAGTACAGTATTGATCAGGATCCCGAATAAACCTGAGTAGAATAACGGTTCGCTAACAAAACTGAGATCCGCAGGCATCAGCGTGGCAATTTTCGCAATCAGACCCCATATGAAGGCCATTATTAAGTTGGCACCTGGACCAGCGACGGCGACGAGCGCCATATCGCGTTTTGGGCGGCGGAGATTACGCCAGTCGATTGGTACAGGTTTGGCCCAGCCGAAGGCAAAGCCAACGGTAAAGATCAGGACCGCCGGGACGATGATGGTGCCAATGGGGTCGATATGTTTGAGTGGATTCAACGTCAGACGACCCATCATATACGCGGTTTTGTCGCCTAGGCGATAGGCGATCCAACCATGAGCGACTTCGTGCAAAACAATGGCAAATAAAGTTGGCACGATAGCGATGGCCAATAACTGTAATGTGCTGAGATGGCTAAACATTGTCTGACCAGTATACCAGTAAATGATTAGGAGGCCAGCGATGTAAATTTGACGATATTAATAAAATAAGTTACATAAATATAAGCCTCAGATTCAGACCATATTTGTTAATTTCAGCTATGCTTTATAAAAAATAATTGTAAATCAGCAACATCGTTGTAAAAAATTATTGGCAATATAGTATTGATTAAATATGATTCACTATAGTTTAATTTCAGATCACTCAAAATTACGCAGCGCGATCAATCAGGCCTATCTCTGCGATGAATCACATTATGTCCAGTCTCTCATTGCACAATACCAATTAACTGACTCAGAATCGCGTGAGATTTCTGAACAGGCTCGAAATCTAATCATTAGAACTAGAGAACATACACAAACAAGTGGCGGAATTGAAGCATTACTTCAGGAGTACGATTTATCTTCGGAGGAAGGGGTTACCTTAATGTGTCTTGCCGAGGCACTGTTGCGTATTCCTGATCCAGAGACAGCTGATCGACTTATCAAAGATAAATTATCGCAGGCCGATTGGGAAAAGCATTTGGGACAAAGTCACTCCTTGTTTGTTAATGCATCGACCTGGGGTTTAATGTTGACCGGAAAACTGGTTCGTTTTGAACAAGATTCCATGAATAATTTATTCGGCCGTTTGCTCGCACGTGGCAGTGAGCCAGTTATTCGATTAGCGATCAATGAGGCAATGAATATTATTGGCCAGCAATTTGTTTTGGGAGAAACGATTGAAACCGCTCTTAAACGGAGTCAGGATGAGAGTCTTCAATCTTACCTTTTTTCATACGACATGCTGGGTGAGGCGGCGTTATGCAAGCCAGGTGCCGATATATATCTAGAACGTTATTTGCATGCGATTAATGTTATGTCGAATACCCAGAAAATTTCAAATGACGAATTTTCTGCACCGGGTATTTCAGTTAAATTATCGGCTTTGCATCCGCGTTTTGAATTTGCACAACGTGAGAGAGTAATAAAAGAACTGGTACCAACTGTATTATTACTAACAGAACAGGCACGCGAGGCCGGAGTAAGTGTGACGATCGATGCCGAAGAAGCGGAACGCCTTGATGTGACGCTTGATGTATTTGAGGCAGTATACAATCATAAGCAGTTGAAAGATTGGCAGGGTTTTGGTTTGGCTGTGCAGGCGTATCAAAAAAGAGCTCTAGCGGTGATAAAATGGTTAGCGGACTTAGCAAAACTAAACCATCGACGAATGATGGTACGTCTTGTTAAAGGTGCTTATTGGGATAGCGAAATTAAACTGGCTCAGGTTAATGGCCTGCAAGGCTATCCGGTCTTTACCCGAAAAGAGTCAACAGATGTATCTTATTTTGCTTGTTTGAAACTAATCCTGGCATCAATTGATTATTTTTATCCGCAATTTGCAACCCACAACGCCTACACGGTTGCTACGGTGCAATCATTATTCAAAACGAGACACAGCTATGAGTTTCAACGTTTACACGGTATGGGAGAGGTTATTTATCATGAAATTCTAAAATCGAATTCTTCCGTTAAGTGTCGAGTCTATGCTCCGGTCGGGAATCATCGTGATTTATTGCCATATTTAGTTCGGCGCTTGCTGGAAAATGGTGCTAACACCTCCTTCGTTAATCGAATCGAAAATGAAAATCTTCCGATTGGCGAGCTAATCAATGATCCAGTCGAAAAAGTAAAATCTTTACGTCAAATACCACACCCTTCGATCCCATTACCCATTAACCTGTTTAATAAGTCGCGTGTTAACTCCAATGGAATAAATTTTACGGATGTATCTGATTTAGAAAAGATAAAACAAGCATTTGATTTGTGTACGAAAACTGAATGGCATTCAGCACCGTTGATAAAAGGCGAAATAAGTTCTGGAAAATTAAAGTCGATTGTATGTCCTGCAAACCCGGAGTTGACCGTAGGATTTGTTGTTGAATCAAGTCCTGAAAATATATCAACAGCAATCACGATTGCGAATGATTTTCGAGATGAATGGGCAAATCAACCTGTTGAGTCGCGAGCTTATATTATTGAATGTGCATCAAACCTGTTAGAAAATCATCGGGAGGAGTTATTGTATCTTTGTGTACAAGAAGGTGGACGTTGTATTAAGGATGGCTTGACTGAAATTCGTGAAGCCATTGATAGTTGTCGGTACTATGCGATGCAGGCCCGCAAAACTTTGCAATCCCAGCAACTACCCGGGCCGACCGGGGAATCGAACATCCTAACTATGCATGGCCGCGGTGTTATAGTGTGCATCAGTCCATGGAATTTTCCTGCTGCAATCTTCACCAGTCAAATTGTTGCTGCGTTGGTAAGCGGTAACACAGTCGTTGCAAAACCAGCGCAGCAAACGCCATTGGTGGCGATGCGGATTGTGCAACTATTACATCAGGCAGGGATTCCAGTAGAAGCGCTCTCGCTGTTACCTGGAAAAAGTAGCGTTATGAGCGAGCATTTGTTAACAGATGAACGAATCGCTGGTGTCGTTTTCACAGGGTCAACACAAGTCGCGAAGACAATTAATGAAAAGTTAGCGCAACGACCAGGTCCAATTGTACCCGTGATCGCAGAAACGGGGGGACAAAATGTGATGATCGTTGACAGTTCTGCATTACCTGAGCAGGTGGTCGTCGATGTAATGACATCAGCGTTTAATAGCGCAGGACAACGTTGTTCTGCATTACGAGTTTTATTCGTTCAAGTTGATATAGCCGAACGCATTATCGAATTATTGTCGGGGGCAATGAATGAATTAATTGTAGGTGATCCACAAGAGTTAGCAACGGATGTCAGTTCGCTAATCGACTCTGACAGCAAGGCTAAGGTGATGAAGCATATCAAGCACTTCATTAAATTAGAAAAATTAATATGTCAATCACCGGTAAATGCCAGACTGTTAAAAGATAATTATATTGCTCCCACGGTAATCGAAATTAATTCGCTGTCAGAATTGAAGGGTGAGGTATTTGGACCAGTCCTTCACATCATCAGGTTTGCACAGGATAAATTAGATGATGTGCTTAATGACATCAATAACACAAACTATGGTTTAACCTTGGGCATTCATAGTCGTATCCAGGAAAAAGCCGACTATATTATCAAGCGTGTAAGAGTCG
Organism: uncultured Ectothiorhodospiraceae bacterium; assembly: GCA_947259425.1. GTDB lineage: Bacteria > Pseudomonadota > Gammaproteobacteria > UBA6429 > Thiohalophilaceae > SZUA-24. The sequence continues at coordinate 15,495 of CAMYMO010000074.1, forward strand.
GAAATATTTATCTAAATCGTAATATGATCGGTGCTGTGGTTGGTGTTCAACCCTTTGGCGGCGAAGGGTTGTCAGGAACAGGCCCCAAAGCGGGTGGCCCAAATTATTTACAACGTCTGGTTAGCGAACGCGTCGTGACTACTAATACTTCAGCTATTGGGGGGAATGCAACGTTGATTAATTTAAAATAATCATAAATTCTGATCTCCTGATATACTTCCCCCATGCTAAATTTTAAAAATCTTTCTTTGCGCCGTTCTACCCGTGTGCTTTTACATGACGTTAATTGCACGATTCATCAGGGCCAGAAAGTTGGTATCACCGGTGCCAATGGGACCGGTAAATCAAGTTTATTTGCATTGATTCTCAATGAATTACAGCCTGATGCAGGAGATTTTACTTTACCGCCAAAAACCGTCATTGCTCATGTTGCTCAAGAGGTTACGACTGTTGATGTCGATGCGATTGAGTACGTAATGGACGGAGATATTGAAATGCGAGCTCTGGAAAAGCAAATTGTCATTGCTGAGCAGGAAGATAATGGTGAACATCTGGCCAATCTTTATATGCATATGGAAAGCATTGATGGTTATCGCGCTCGCAGTCGTGCCGCCATTTTAATGCATGGTCTGGGTTTTTCGACTGCACAGGAGACTAACTCGGTACGTAGTTTTTCTGGCGGTTGGCGTATGCGACTTAATCTTGCTCAAGCCTTGATGTGTCGCTCAGATCTGTTGTTACTGGATGAACCCACCAATCACCTGGATCTCGAGGCGGTGATATGGTTAGAGGACTGGTTGCGTAATTATGCGGGTACCTTGTTGCTAATCTCACACGATCGTGATTTTCTGGATAAGATTGCGACTCACATTGGTCATATCGAACAAAATGAATTAACGCTCTATACCGGTAATTATACGGCCTTCGAAGTGCGGCGCGCCGAGAAGTTAGCCAATCAACAGGCTGCATACGAAAAACAACAACGTGAAGTCGCACATATGCAATCTTTCATTACGCGATTCAAAGCTAAAGCGACAAAGGCCAGACAAGCTCAAAGTCGAGTCAAGGCATTGGAACGTATGGAGTTGATTGCTCAGGCACATGTCGATTCGCCTTTTGATTTTGCCTTCCGATTACCGGATAAAATGCCGAGCATGTTATTAAAACTAGAGAAGGCGACAACCGGCTATGAAAACAAGCCTTTGCTTGATGATCTTGATTTATTAATTAATGCCGGAGATAGAGTTGGTTTGTTAGGTCATAACGGCGCCGGCAAGTCGACACTGATTAAATTGCTGGCCGATGAATTGGATTTGTTAAGTGGTGAACGAACCAATGCAAAAGATTTAAAAATCGGCTATTTTGCACAACACCAACTTGAACAACTCGACGCTGAGGCTAGCCCTCTATTGCATTTGCAACGGCTTGATTCACACGTTTCGGAACAGGAGTTACGAAATTTTCTGGGTGGTTTTGCCTTTGTTGGCGATGCGGCTACTTCTGTGGTGGCACCCATGTCTGGCGGTGAAAAGGCGCGTCTGGTACTTGCCATGTTGGTGTTCCAAAAGCCAAATTTATTGTTACTTGATGAACCCACCAATCATCTTGATTTGGAAATGCGTCATGCCTTGAGTGTGGCGTTACAAGATTATGCTGGTGCCATGGTTATTGTCTCACATGATCGACATTTATTACGTACGGTAACCGATACCTTGATGCTTGTTGATGGCGGTAAGGTTATTCCATTTGATGGCGATCTTGAGGATTATCGACAGTGGGTAAAAAATTCACTCAAAGAACAGGATAATGCGGGACAAACTCAACCGAATTCACAATTGAATAAAAAGCAACAACGCCAGAATGCTGCCGAGATTCGTAAACGGTTAAAACCTTTACAAAACAAATTGAATTCACTGGAAAAAAAGATCGACAAACTAAATAGGGATCAGGAGCAAATTCAGTCTAAATTAGCAGGTGAGTCTATTTACGAAGCAAGCAATAAACCGGATTTAAAAAAGTTATTAACCCAACAAACCACGGTCACTCAAGACTTGGTGCAGGCAGAGGAAGATTGGCTTTTGATAAGTGAGGAAATAGAGGAATCACAATAGTAAATTTATTTTTAAAATGGGTATTCGATTGGAAATATCTTTAATCTCACAATTTCATTATAAATATTTTATATAATAATCTTTCTGCATCAGAGTTCTTATAGTCTATATTTATTCTATCAATTTAATCATCCAGGTGTTACTACGTATTTACGAGGTACACGCTATGTTTATATTAGTTTTGCATTACTGTAAATTTACTAAGCTTAATGGTTAGCTTGGTAACTAATTTTTATTTCCGAAAACGGAGTTTTATTTATTTTCAGGAGAAAATTTTATGAGAATTGCTCAAGTTGCGCCTTTAATAGAAAGCGTCCCCCCCCGTTACTATGGTGGTACTGAGCGTGTGGTTTCATATTTAACTGAAGAACTCGTCAACCAGGGGCATGAAGTGACGC
>CAMYMO010000075.1 GCA_947259425.1 uncultured Ectothiorhodospiraceae bacterium
TTGAAGCGCGTGAGCTTACCCGGCGCTTTGGTGATTTCACCGCGGTTGATCATGTCAACTTTCGTATTGAACGGGGTGAAATATTTGGTTTCCTGGGTTCGAATGGTTGTGGCAAAACCACAACCATGAAAATGTTGACGGGGCTACTACCGATATCAGCGGGTGAGGCTTTGCTATTCGGCCAACCAGTAAATGCCAGAGATATCGAGACCCGCAAGCGGGTCGGTTATATGACCCAATCCTTTTCCTTGTATAGCGAACTGACCGTGCGTCAGAATCTTGAACTGCATGCCCGTATTTTCCATCTGCCCAGCGCACAGATCCCGCAACGGGTTGCAGAAATGGTTCGTCGTTTTGAGTTGGATGAAGTGGTTAACGCAATGCCGGCAAAACTGGCCTTGGGAATACGCCAGCGTTTATCGCTTGCGGTTGCAATGATACATGCCCCTGAAATGTTAATCCTCGATGAACCCACGTCCGGTGTTGACCCAATCGCACGGGATAACTTCTGGGAACTGTTGATTCAGCTCTCGCGTAATGATGGTGTGACTATTTTTATCTCTACCCACTTTATGAACGAGGCTGAACGGTGTGATCGAATATCGTTAATGCATGCAGGTAAAGTCCTGGCCCAGGATGCACCGGCAAAGCTGGTGCGTGAGCGTGCAAGCGAAAATCTCGAAGAGGCCTTTATTGCCTATTTAGCGGACACAGAAATAGAGACAGACAAAACCACAGTGGCCCCATCGGAAAACATTTCCGATACGGAATCAGATAAACAACAAACCACACAATCTAATATGCGAGGACAAACATTTGGTTTGGGACGGATCTGGGCTTATGCCCAGCGTGAGTTAGTTGAGATCCGACGTGATCTCATTCGTCTGGCTTTTGCCTTGGTCGGCCCGGTAATACTGATGTTGGCTTTTGGTTACGGAATCTCGTTTGACACAGAAGATATTTCCTATGCCGTGCTCGACCATGATCGCACTTCTGAAAGCCGTCGCTACCTGGAAAATTTTTCCGGCTCGCGCTATTTTGAACAACGACCACCATTGCGGCATTACAATGAGCTGGAAGATCGATTGCGCAAAGGAGAATTGACCTTTGCTATCGAAATTCCTCCCGGGTTCACCAAAGATCTGAAACGAGATCGCCTGCCTGAAGTCGCTATCTGGCTCGATGGCACCATGCCGTTCCGCGCTGAGACCGCGCAGGGATACATCCATGGTGTGCACCAGTCCTACCTCGAGGAACGTTTGCGTAAGACTGGTTATGGTAGAGCTACACAGATCCAGCCAGCAACAGTTGAAACCCGCTTTCTTTATAACCAGGATTTCAAGAGTGTTTACTCCATAGTGCCTGGCACTATCATGATGCTGTTGATATGGATACCCGCAATGATGACCGCCGCCGGGGTAGTGCGCGAAAAGGAAATGGGTTCCATCACCAATTTTTATGCAACGCCGGTGAATGGCTTGGAGTTCCTGTTAGGAAAGCAATTACCTTATGCCTTCATCGCACTGATAAATTTTGCCATCCTGGTTTTACTGGCGGTATTCCTGTTTGGAGTTCCTGTTAAGGGTAGCCTGTCGGCATTGTTTTTTGGAGGCGTGCTCTATGTTGTCGCCACGACTGGACTGGGTGTGTTGATCTCGTCTTTCATGAAAACTCAAATTGCCGCCTTGTTCGGGGCGGCCATCATTACCACTATGCCTGCAATCAGTTTCTCGGGTTTTTTTACGCCGGTGGCCTCGCTGACCGGTGGTGCTCAGCTGTATAGTCAGATTTTTCCCAGTAGTTATTTTCAAATAATTAGTCTTGGAACATTTACTAAATCATTGGGTTTTGAATCGTTACTCAATACCTTCGCAATGTTGGCATTTTTAATTCTCGTTTATTTGTTGTTGAGTCTACTTCTACTGAAGACTCAGGAGCGATAGAGATGTCACGCTGCCTTGCAAACATTTTTCATTTAGGTATTAAAGAATTATTCAGCCTGCGTTATGACCCGGTGATGATATTTCTGATTGTTTACATGTTTAGTTTTATGGTCTTCGAGGAGGCAAACAATGCGATGACCGCAGTCAATAACGCAGCGGTGGCTATCGTAGACGAGGATCAATCTCAGCTATCGAGACGTATTGCTGATGCATTACTGCAACCGCACTTTCAACCACCGGTAAAACTGCCTCTCAGCGAAGTTGATGCTGCGATGGAAGCAGCGCTGTTTACTTTTATTATTGATATACCCCCAGATTTCCAGGCCGATGTACTGGCGGGCCGTCCAACCGTTGTTCAACTCAATGTGGATGCAACGGCGATGAGTACCGCCGGGACGGGTTCGGGTTATATCCAACGTATTATTTCGCAAGAGCTTGGTTTTTTCTTACAGGAGCGAGACCATGGGCAGGCCGTAACCGTGGTGACACGAGCGCAATTCAATCCCAATCTGAATTCGAAATGGTATCAAAGTGTCATGTCAGTCACCAACAACGTTACCATGCTGGCTATTTTGCTGACTGGGGCGGCGCTAATACGAGAACGCGAACACGGTACCATCGAACATCTCCTCGCGATGCCATTGCGGCCGGTAGAGATCATGTTGGCAAAAGTATGGGCGAATGGCCTGGTGGTTCTTATCGCAATCGCCTTATCTCTCCAGTTTGTTGTTCAGGGAGCGTTGTCGGTTCCGATACCTGGTTCCATTCCCTTGTTTCTGGCAAGTGCAACTGTCTATTTGTTCTCAGTAACATCGCTGGGTATTTTTTTGGCCACACTGGCCCGAACCATGCCGCAGTTTGGACTATTGGCGATGCTAGTCTTCGTGGTAATGATGTTATTGTCTGGTGCACATTCACCATTTGAAAGCATGCCTTTGGAACTGCAAGCTATTATGCAACTTGCTCCTTCCACGCATTTTGTAAATTTAGCACAGGCCATCCTGCTTCGTGATGCGGGGCTTGACGTGATCTGGAAACAATTAATTGCGATTGCGATTGTTGGTTCGCTGTTATTTATCGTTGCGTTATTGCGGTTTCGCAAGACCGTGACCTTGACGCAGTGATAGATAATTTAATTACTGTTTTGAACTACGGAGAAAAAGAGTCATGAAGCAAAAATACTTTGTGTGCACATTGATTTTGCTCGCGCTCATATCGCCATCCTCAGTTTATGCGGCAAAGGTCGTCACTATCGGGATCGTTACTGATGGCCAGATGGAACATGCGGGCTGGACACCGGAACAGTTCAAGAATGAATTAAAGGCCTTAAGCAAAGATGAATTCGAACTGCGTTTCCCTGTCGCTAAACAGCTGGATGGAAAGTGGTCGGCTAAACGCATTGCCGCGGCCTTTAAGCAACTTCAAGATGATCCTGAAGTCAACATGGTGATTACGCTGGGATATATTTCAAGTGCAGTTGCTGTGCTAAATAAACCATTGCGTAAACCCACCTTTGCACCGTTTGTATGGGATGCCGATCTGCTGGGAGTAAATATTAAAGACAATGCCAGTGGTATCCGAAACCTCAATTTTTTGGGTGGAAAATCCAATTTTGTGCGTGACTTAAAAACATTCCATAGTGTTGTTGAGTTTAATAAGTTAGCCGTTCTCATCGACGCAAGCATTTACGAGGCATTACCGGGATTAATTCAACGTGCCCGTGGCGTTGCCGCAAAAGGCGGGATTGAATTGCACTTTATTTTACAAACGATACAAGATGAAGATTTGGTAAGCAATTTACCTGAGGACATTGATGCGGTAGTCGTCACCAGTTTGCCGCGTCTTGCCCCGGCTGCCATGGACCGTCTGATCAAGGCTTTGATTAACAAACGTTTACCCAGTTACAGTCTCATTGGCTCCCATCTGGTTGAGCAGGGGATATTGATGGCTGAAGCCCCTGCTTCTGACTGGCAACGTCTTGCGCGTCGCAATGCATTAAATATGCATGCTGTCATGAAAGGTGAACTTGCCGAAAATCAACCCGTCGTGTTTAAGAGTAAACGACGCCTGACCCTGAATATGGCGACGGCTCGTGCTATCGGTTTGTCGCCCCGTTATGATATTACTCGTCAGGCTATTCTGCTTAATGAAGAGACAGCACCGACCGGTCGTTCACTCTCGTTATCGACAGTGGCACGTGAAGCCGTAAGAGTGAATCTCGATCTGCGTGCCACCGCATTTGGACTGGAAGGTGGACAATTTGAAATAGATAAGGCTCGTGCCAGGTTGAGACCACAACTCGATGCGGGGCTCGGTTACACCCAACTTAATGATGACAGCACGATAGTAAAAAGTGGTGCAGTGGCTGAACGGTCTACTAGAGCGGCACTAACGCTAAGCCAACTCATTTACTCAAACGAAATTAAAACCAATGTTGAAATTCAAAATTACCTACAGAATAACCGGGAGGCATTATATCGTCAGTTGGAACTGGATATCATCCAGGATGCTACCCTGGCCTATCTGAATGTACTCAAGGCACAAACCCTGGTACTGATCCGCCAGGAAAATGCCAATCTTACCCGGACTAATTTAAGACTTGCGCAAGACCGTCAACGTTTGGGCGTTGGAAATCCTGCTGAGGTTTATCGTTGGCAAAGTGAATTAGCCACGGTAAAGCAGGAAT